>CAYUVK010000010.1:0-72515 GCA_964448105.1 uncultured Ignavibacteriaceae bacterium | reverse complement strand
CTAAAAACAATATAGGGAGTAACATACTATGAAAACTCTAAAATGTCTTTTTGTTCTATTAGCCTTTTTTGGGCTTTTATTCATTGGCTGTTCTGAAAAATCGCAGCCAATAGCTCCCACAGATCAAGCTGCAACTCTACAAGCTCAGGGTTCTTTAAATAAGGTAAATTTAACCCACTTTACAGCAACTGATATAATGGGACCAATCACCGTAGAGGGCGAGATAAAGGGTAGCGGGATGAGAGAAATCTGGAAGGGATGGGAAGGTGATGACCTCCTTCTTTCCGATGAAACACTTATCAATGGTGTTGCACATATTGTATTGAATGGTGCATTAGATGCTAATGGGAATGGGCCAGTTCATGGAAAATTTACAATAACACCTGACGATGTAACTGTAGGCGGAATATGGGAAGGTACTTGGGAGGGATTTATCAAAGATGGTATAGGACAGTGGAAATTGGTTGCAAATGGGAAAGGCGGGGCTATCCAGGGAATGAAGTTGTTCGCAACAGAATCCTTAAATCAGAGTACTTATATTGGTACGGTCGATGGATATATTAAATCACATTAGTCCAAATTAACTCTTTATAAGTAAGACTTATTAACCATGCATGCAAAAGAAGAGAGAGAAAAATGTTTAAGAAAATTTTATTATTCTGTTTTTTACTTTCAATAACTTCCTGTAATAAAGATAATCCGGTTTCTCCTGCTGGAGAGAATCAACAACCTGCTGCAACAAATGAAAATAAATGGGTAACTAAGGCTAACATGCCAACTGCAAGGGGATATTTTTGCGGTGCAGAATTGAATGGGAAAATGTACTTGTTTGGAGGTCTTCTAAACTTATCATCAAATAATTCCAACGCTGTTGAAGCTTACGATCCGGAAACAGATAAATGGACAATAAAAAATAATATGCCGGAAAAAATTTTTGGTCAGGCAGCTGTAGAATTAAATGGGAAAATATATATTTTCGGAGGGAGAACAGGGGACATATTTGGTGGGACATCATTAAACCATACTTACTTATACGATCCGGATGCTGATTCTTGGACTAGAAAAACCAATATGCTTATTGCAGGGACATTTCTTACGGCTTCAGTTATTGATGCAAAAATATATATAATTGGTGGTTCTGGTACAGGATTCGAAGGTATGACAACAGTTCAGATGTATGATCCGGCAACCAATACATGGACTATTAAAGCAGGTCTCGATAAAGGCAGGGCATTACCTACCGCTAACGTATTTGACGGAAAGATTTATGTTATAGGAGGAGGAACTTCTTCGAGTAATAGCGCAGGAACTGCTTTTGCTGATTTTGATGTTTATAATCCGGTGAGTAATTCCTGGAATTCGAAACAAAATATTGCACAAGCTAGAATTGGTCATAGTTCAGTTGTAATAAATAATAAATTATATATTTGCGGCGGATTTACATCCGACAACACCGAACTTAAAGATTTATCTGAATATGATTTTAACAATGATAAATGGATGACCAGGACTTCTATGCCTTCCCCACGACGATGTTTCACTTCTTGTGTTTATAATGGTAAATTTTTCATATTTGGCGGGATTTCCGGTCCCCAAGGATCCCAGCATATTTTAAAAAGTGTGATGGTATATACTCCTCCTGCCGCATCAAATTAATTATTTATATATAGCCCTGAATTTTATTCGGGGCTTTCTTGTTAAAACAAAATTTCCAGCAAGAATTTCAATTGCATTTACTATTATTTACAATTCAAACTGAAACAATACTTTTTATTCAATCACTTTAATATTAGGGAAATCTGTAAATATTTTAACCTCAATTTAAATCCTTTGTTGAAATTTTAATATTTTTGTAAATATTATTTTAATCATTTATAAAAAATTAAGTTTATAGAGGGGCTGTAAAAAACAGGGCAAAGGTTACATAACATGCAATCATGCTTCCATGCAAACATGCTTTTAAATTATCAATTTATTTGAATTATATATTTCTTCCTCTTAATTTTTAATCAAAGTGATAAAAATGTATGATCAGACAAGTCTATTTTCTAAAAAGAGCCGGTTCAATTAACAATATGAAATTGTTAGAACAAGATTTATCCGAACCTGGAAAAGATGAAGTAACCGTGGAAGTAAAATCCATAGGATTAAACTTTGCCGATATATTTTCTATCCTTGGACTTTATAAAGCTGCACCTAAATTAAATTTAATCCCCGGGCTTGAATTTTCCGGCTTAATAATTAAAAAAGGAGAAAGTGTTGGAGCGTTTTCGATTGGAGACAGAGTATACGGGGCAACAAAATTCGGAGGATATGTTTCTCATTTAAATATAAATCAATCATATTTATTGAAATTACCTAATGACTGGACATTTGAAGAAGGTGCATCATTTATTGTACAATCTCTAACTGCATATTATGCTCTTGTGGTCTTAGGAGAAATAAATCATAATAAAACTGTTTTAATTCACAGTGCAGCCGGCGGGGTTGGTTTAAACGCTAACAGGATCGCAAAAAAATTTTCTGCTTTTACAATCGGAACAATAGGAAGTAAATCTAAAATAGAATTACTAAAATCCGAAGGTTATGACAGGATAATTGTCAGGGATAAAAATCTTAAAAGAAATATTCAGGAAGCATTAGGTGAGCGTCCGCTTGATATTGTCCTTGAAGCAGTTGGAAGTAAAGTATTCAAAATTTCATTTGATCTTTTAACTCACACAGGTAGAATAATAGTCTATGGAGCAGGTGCCTATTCCACCGGCAATTCTGCTTCAAATTTATTTAAATTAGCTTATAAATATTTTACTAGACCAAAAGTAGACCCGTTAAAAATGATCGAACAAAATAGAGCAGTAATGGCATTCAATTTAATCTGGATTTATGAAAGAGCTGAATATTTACGCAAACTGCTGGATGATGTTATCAAATTAAATCTTCCGAAACCATTAATAAATTATACTTTTTCTTTTAATGATTTACCTAACGCTGTAAGGACTTTAAAATCTGGAAAAACTACGGGGAAAGTTGTTGTGAAAGTAAATTAATAATCAAATAAATTTTTTTGAAGTATGTCACTTGAAAATAATAAATTAATAGTCCGGAAGTATATTGAGGAAGTAATCAATACAGGAAATGTGGATAAAATTGGAAATTACATTTCACCTGATTACACAGAAGTTTTTGAGGGGAAAAGATATGAGATGGGGATTAATGGTGCAAAAGAACATATTAAGGGAGTAAGAACAACATATAAAGATCTACATTTAACAATTGAGAAACAAATAGCGGAAGGTGATTGGGTTGTTACATGCATAACAGCAAAAGGTATTCATAATGACACCTGGCTGGGAATAAAACCCACTGGAAAGTTAGTATTGTTTACTGGTGTTAATGTAGATAAAGTGAGAGATGGAAAAATTGTAGAGCATGGAGGGGCAGCAAATATGCTTAATCCACTTCTTGAAATTGGAGCAATAAAAACCGTTCAATAAGAACGGTATCCAGACAAATACCTGATAACTGTAAAAATAACTTGATAACCGGCTCATCATATTTGAATAAATTTGTTAATTTAATCTATTCTGAAATAATTATTTTCTAAAGGAGAAATAAAATGTTTCATAATTGGTTCTGGGGAGGCGGCTTATGGTTCGGATGGATTTTCTGGGTTGCCATAATTGCTTTAATTATTTATTTGGTTGTAAATCAAGGAAATAAAAACAGGCAAATACATTTACCGCCTCCACCTCCGGACAGCCCGCTGGATATTTTGAAAAGAAGATATGCTAAAGGTGAAATTAATAAAGAACAGTTTGAACAGATGAAGAAAGATCTCGAATAGGAGATCTCTATTTAATTTTTATGCATTTGCGGTATTTGTTCTTTTTACCCTAAATTCATAATCTATAATCTTTTGTATTGAAACTTTATCAACAAGATTCGGTATTGAATCTGGATTATTAAAAATTTTATATTTATTTATTAATTCTTTTTCATTATTAAATTTTTGCTGAATTATACAGCTTTCATTATATATTTCGTACTTCCCGGCCCAACCAAAGAATGTTTTTGACACTAAATTATCTCCTTGTTAATATAAATATTTTTTCAAATTAAATATAAAGAAAAAATTGTTTGATAAAATTAAGAGAGTATTATCAAAACATTAACTTTATGTAAAGTATTAAATATGCGTTTAAGAGCAGCAAATGCAAGCTGGAACAATTTTTGTTTTATCTATGTACACACTCATTTTTAGATTCAAAAATTCTATTAATTTTGATATATTTGTAAGATTGACTGAAAGTTAGATATAATAATTATGCGGCACGAAGAATTAAACGAAAGAGAAAAAAACATACTGCGGTATATAATCCGGCAATTTATTTTAACAGCTTCCCCGGTCGGCTCCAGGAATATAGCAAGGAACACAGATATTGGGATTTCTCCGGCAACTGTTAGAAATATTATGGCTGACCTGGAGGAATCCGGATATATTAACCATCCGCACACTTCCGCCGGGAGAATACCTACGGATAAAGGCTACAGGTTTTATGTAGATACATTGATGGATATCCAGGAATTACTTAATTCCGAAAAAGGATTTATAGACAAAGGTCTGGAAGCCAATATGGTCGAAACGGATGAGCTGTTAAGAATTACATCTATTCTTCTAAGCAGCATTACCAAACAGCTTGCCTGTGTCTCTTATCCTAAGCTTGATTCCGGAATTTTAGAAAAATTGCAAATTATAAGCTTAACTTCCACACGAATCTTGGTTGTAATAAGTATAAAAGCCGGGCTGGTAAAAACCATTACATTAGAATTAACTTCTGAAATCAATTCAAATCAAATTGATTCGGTACAAAGGCTGTTAAATGAAAGACTTGGAGGATTAACTTTTAAGGAAATTCGAAATTCATTTACGGAAAGATTAAAAGATATTGAAGAAGATCATAAACCTATAATCAGATTGTTTGTAGATTCTCTTGATAAAATATTTAAAGATGTTAGAGAAAAAGACAATCTATTTATTACAGGTGCAAAAAATGTAATTAAACAACCGGAATTTGAAAACCCGGAAAATTTCCAGAGTGTAATTGAATTGATTGAAGATAAAGATATAATTATTCATATACTTGATAAATATGATAAAACAGATGACCAGGTTTTCATTTCCATCGGCTCTGAAAACGAAAATAAAAAATTGGAAGATTATAGTTTGGTTACAAAAGAATATCAAATCGGCGATATTTCAGGAACGCTCGGCGTTGTTGGTCCCAAAAGGATGGAGTATCCTAAAATAGTTGCCATTGTGGATTATATGTCAAAAATGCTTACAGAGATTTTAAAATGAAATATAATTTAAGGAGACAACTATGAAAAAAAATAAGAATAATGAAAATAATAAAACAGGAGAAAATCAATTAGATAATAACATGAATAAAAATAATAATATTGAAAAAGAAATGAGTGAAGAAACAGTGGATGAAAATATAAAAGAAAAAAATCAGAACGATAATGATCAGTCAAATAAGGAAGAAGAATACCTGGTAGTAATCGGGCAGCTTGAAAATGAAATTGCGGATTTAAAAGATAAATTATTAAGAAAAGCAGCAGAGTTTGAAAATTATAAAAGAAGAACCGAGAACGATCAAATAAACCTTCTTAAATATTCTGCAGAATCTTTTATTATTAAACTGCTCCCGGTTGTGGATGATTTCGTAAGATCCAATGACCATATGGAATCTGCAAAAGATGTCGATTCCGTTAAAAAAGGTGTTCAGCTTATTTACGATAAGTTGATGAAAATTTTAACCGAACAAGGCGTAACTAAAATTGAAGCGGTAGGAAAACCTTTTAATGTTGATTACCACGAAGCTCTATTGCAGAGAAAAGCTGAAGATGCCGAACCGCATACTGTTCTTGATGAAATTGAAAAGGGTTACATGTATAAAGATAAAGTGATACGGCATTCCAAAGTAATTGTAAGTGAAGATATGGCTGAAGATTCCACTCCAGGTCCTGAAGAAAAAAATGATAAAAATGAATAAATAAATAGGGATATATGGCAAAAAGAGACTATTATGAAGTTCTTGGTGTAGATAAAAGTGCTACCAAAGAAGATTTAAAAAAAGCATACAGAAAACTAGCTATGCAGTATCATCCGGATAGAAACCCGGATAATAAAGAAGCTGAAGAAAAATTCAAGGAAGCTGCCGAAGCATACGAAATTTTAAGCGATGACGAAAAGAAAGCAAGATACGACAGGTTTGGACATGAGGGTGTAAGAAGCAACGGTTTTGGTTCACAAGGATTTTCCGATATCAATGATATTTTTTCGCATTTCTCTGATATATTCGGTGGTTCATCTATTTTTGATGATTTCTTTGGCGGAGGTCAAAGAAGATCCAGAACAAGAGGCAACAGAGGTACTCCGGGATCCGATCTAAAAGTTAATCTTGAGCTTTCTCTTGAAGAAATAGCAACCGGGGTAACAAAAAAAATAAAAATTAAAAAACAGGTTAAATGCGATGAATGTAATGGTACCGGGGCTGAAGCAGGAACTTCAACAAAAACCTGCCCGGTATGCCAGGGAACGGGAGAAGTAAAAACTGTTTCTCGTTCCGTATTCGGACAATTTGTAAATATTACAACATGCAATAATTGTAATGGTGAAGGAACTGTAATAGATACGCCTTGCAAAAAATGTTTTGGTGACGGCAGGATTCAAGATGAAAAACTTATAAGCATAAATGTTCCCGGCGGTGTTCATGAGGGAAGTTATATGACTTTAAGAGGCGAAGGAAATGTTGGGAAAAGAGGCGGTCCTTCAGGCGATGTGATTGTTATTTTTAAAGAAGCTGCACACGAATATTTTATGCGTGAGGGAGATGATATACTTTATGATCTTCACGTTAGTTTTCCCGATGCTGCATTAGGCGCCGAAGTTGAAGTACCTACTTTAAATGGAAAAGCAATATTAAAAATTGATCCCGGTACCCAGCCTGGTAAGCTGTTGAAGATGAGGGATAAAGGGATTAAACACCTTAATCATTCGGGTACGGGTAATCAAATTGTAAGAGTAAATGTAGAAGTTCCGAAGAAGCTAAATTCTAAGGAAAAAGAGCTTTTAAAAGAGCTTGCTGATATGCCGAATTTTAAAGACGGGAGTCAGGGCAAAAAATTTTTTAGCAAATTTGGTTTATAATTTTAGTGCTTCAACTTTTTCTTATATAAAATTTTTAATTAATACTAAAAAATCTTTAATCCGGTTTTTATTTTTGAGATATACTTTTTAAATGCTTAAAAAGTTTTCAGAAAAAATAGGATTTACTCAAACAGAAATAAAAGTAATTTTATTTCTCATTATTATTTTTATAATTGGTTTTGGAGCAAAATATTTATTCCTTCAAAATAATATTAAAAAAACAAGAATATTTGATTATTCTGTTCAGGATAGCTTATTTGAAAACATACAAGTGCCGGACAGTACAACAAGAAATAAAGAAATAGATAATAATGTTGTTGACTATAAGCAGGAAGTTTTAGATTTTAACACAACGAATTTTAAAAATAGTAAAGAAGAAGTTCCTGCTGAAAAAAGCATAAATATTAATACAGCTTCAATTGAAGAACTAATAAAACTTCCCGGAATTGGTGAAAAGACTGCCGGGAGTATTGTAAATTTTAGGAAGAAAATCATTAAATTTCAGAAGCTTGAAGATATTCTTAATGTTAAAGGTATTGGAACTTCAAAATTAAATAAGATTAAAAAGTATATTTATATTGAATAAACAAATTAATTTTTTTTAGCTCCGGAGGAAAAATGACCAAATCCCAACCCTGGTATATACAGACTGGCTTATATTTAGCAATTATAATTCTCGCAATCATTTTGGTGAAAGTTGCAATTATCGATCCTAAAAATGCTGTTGAAACCCAGGAATATTATAAAAATGAATCTCATCTGAGAATGAAAAATCTTAAAGAGGGTGAAATTCTTTGGCAGTTAAAGTACAGCAGGTTTACAGCTAATCTGGATAGCTTAATTACTTTTATCAAAACAGACCCGATGGTAGACAGTATTAAGAATGCATTTGATACTTTAACACAAAGATCTGCTAATCCTTTTGTTGCATTATCATCAGGCCAATTTACTCCTGAGAGCTTATATTTTTCTCCGAGAACTCATCAAAGGTTTACTTTAGAAGTTGATACAGCAGTTGCAGAAGATACTATTGTAAACAGGAGAGGACAAATTACAAGAGTTGATACAACTACTACTATTGGAAACTTATACATGATAGAGGACCCTGACGGAAATGGCTCGATTGGAAGTACAACTGATGAAGCATTAAAAAATACCGCTTCATGGGAGTAATTGCTTAAAGATGGCAGTATTTGAAAACCATGCAGGAATCACTATTACCAATTCAAAGCTGCAGGTTGTCGAAATAGTTAGAAAAAACGACCGGTTCATTCTTAATAATATTGACGAAGCCTACTTCAGTGAAACTCTGAATTTTAATACAGACAAAGAAACAAAAATAAGCGCCCTGATTCAGGGCGCTTTAAATGAGTTACTAATAAAGAAAGCATTAACCGCTAATTCCGTATCATTCACTCTCCCCTTTGAATTTTTATTTACTATGCAGGTTCCCTTTGAATCAACTCTTCTTTATAACGATTTGATTGAAGAGTTTAGATGGGAATTATCTTTATTATACCCTTTTATTAATGCGAACGACCTGGTAATTCAATTTTTTGAAATCGATAAGAATGAATTTTCCGATATAAATTCTGCACTAATATTATCTACAACTAGAAAATATCTAAAAATGCTGAACGATATCTGTACAAATAATAATCTTAAATTAAAGTTTATAGATAATATTCATATTGCATCAGAAAAGGCTCTTGAAGTTAATAATAGTTTTACAGATAAAAAGCTTACTTTAAGCGTTTACATTAATAGTAAAAACCTTTCGGTTTTATTTGAATTAAAGGGGAAATTAATCTACTATAAGTTAATACCAATTTATAGTGTAAGGGAAATATCGGAGCATTTGAAGAAAGAAATAAATTTTAACAAAATGCTTAATATAAATCCTAAATCTATTGATACGGCTTTTATCTTTGGTGATGAAATTAGTCAGCAAATAGTAAAAAGTATAAGTGATGATATTGGAATTCAGTTCATTCAATTCAATCCTTTTGGGAGAATAGTCCCGGGTCAAAGCCTTTTTAATAATATTTATTATACAACAAAGTTTAATTTATTTGCGCCTTCTGCCGGCATTGCCTATAGATTAACTTAAGTTTTTCCCACATAAAGATTTATGAGACTGAGAATTATTTCCGGAGAATTTAGGGGGAGATTAATTCAAGTTCCTCAGTCAAAAGAAATTAGACCAACCACCGACAGAGTGCGTGAAACACTCTTTAATCTTTTAAATAATAAGATAGATTTTAATAAGATCAAAGTATTGGATCTTTATTCCGGCTCCGGATCATTAGGTTTGGAGTGTTTAAGCAGAGGAGCAAGTGAAATCCATTTTATAGAAAAAAATTTTTTAATCTATAAAAACCTCAAGAATAATATTGCTTCATTGGGAGCAACAGATAAATGTACGGTTTATAGAATGGAAGCACTAAAATATTCACAATCAAATTTAAATAAGGATTATGATTTAATAATTGCGGATCCCCCCTTTTTTAAAGATGATATCTATGAAGTTGTAAATAATCTAATTAAAAGTAAATTCTTAAATAAAAACGGATTTATAATTATTGAGCGTTCAATCCAGACAAAAGAAAAAGATGCCATAAATTTTAAAGTTCAACCTTTCAAAATAATCGGGGATGCATGTTTATATGAAATAAAATAACCCAATTATATATAAAGTGTTTATTTCTTTTCGTTTATTTCCTTCCTCCTCAAAATATTAAGATTTATATTTTCCGGTATACCTTGAGGAAAGCGGGCAAATTTTATAATTTTATTCCAGTAGATATCAGTTGGATTGTCATCCTCATATCTATCACGGTAAGATTCACCCGAAGTCGCCGAAACCCCAGTTATTATCCATATTGGAAATGTAAAAATCAAAAACTTTCCGTGTGATAAGGTAGAAATTGAGCCCAAAGCAGTCCAGCCTGCATAAGAAGAAATATTTTTATTGTCTATTTCCAAAATAGCTCTAGTAATTTTTTCTTTTGGAATAATGAATAATGAGTCATATAGGATATAAACATTTGTACTATCAGAAGTAATATATTCACCTCCTACTTTCTCTGTTTTTTTATTTTGAATTTTATATTCAATAGTCAACCATCCGCCAAAAGCTTCGGTTTGAATTTGCTGGGTATCCGGGAGCCACCTTTTAGGTGCATAAGAATGGGCACATCCGCCAATTATTATTATTGAAGAGCATAAAAAAATATTTAACGTTTTATGGATTAACATATTTACTCCTCCAGAAAGCTCCTTCCATTTCAGACTCAATTCTTTTGTATTGAGGTGCCAAATCCTTAAAGTATTGGTTTGCATTAAAGATCATCTCGGCAACCATGGATGAATTTTCTTCAGCTAACCAAACATCTCTTATCCACTCCAAATAGTAGCCTTTGCTTTCAATAAAATATTCATAAGAACTGTAATTATCCGGCAATTCATAATAAATATTATACTTATCGCCGGGCAATGTTACCAGTAATGAATCTTCATTTAACAAAAGACCTTCTACATTAGAACCATTAACTTTTTCAGGTAAAGTTCCCGAAGGTTTTATAACCAATGGAAATACTTCCTCCCCGATATCAGCTAATGCAGCATAATCTATCCGCCACATTCCGCGTGTCATTTTTAATCTTAATTTTAGTTCTTTTGTATCATTAATATTTCTGAGAGGGACAATTTTAATATCGGCTGCAATCGGTCCTGTTTCCCCGGTTAGATCTATTTTAATCCATTCGCCTGAAGAATTTTGCTGCAGAATTTCAATATTTTTTAAAAGCTTTCCCGGGTAACCAACAAAATTCTTCAAATCACTTCCATTTCTTTCTAATTGTGAAATATAAAATCCTGCATTTTTTCCCATATAAGCTAAAGTTTGATAGAACAAAAAAGTAGAGAGAAGAGTTTGCCGACAAGCAATTATCAAACCTTTATTTGAAATTGCTGATTTTTCAAATTCCAGTTCTATGGTTTCATTCTCAGCTAAATTATTTGAATCAGCCTGACTAAACCATTCATTCCCGTCAAAATATTGAAACTTTTGTGTACATTCTCCTTCTTCTGCTATTGCGCTTTTTAATCCGGTTATGTTGCAAGTTTCAAAAAACTTCCCTCCCGGTGTTACTAAGACACGTTTTTTTTCTCCTCTGGGTAATGCAAGAATATTAATATGCCTAATTGCATGGGTTTCTAATGCTTCATTTCTAACTTGAACATCCAGTATATTACTTTCAGGCTTAAAATTATATAGTGCATCAATATCATAGTCTTCCAATGATGGTGCCACGCTTGATGAAAATCCCTCGGCTCGAAGCTTATAATCATTACTATCACAAATATAGAAAGTAGGACAGGAGCCAAAGCACGCTTTGGGGTTTGCAATACAAAGTCCTGTAATTGCAAGTGATACCCCTGTCATAAAAGATAATGCGGTTAATGAGCTTGAGCTATTTATTTTATTTGTTTCAACTAAAGCAACATCATTATAATTAATAGAAAAATCGCCTGAATCAATTACTGTCCGGTTGATATCAAGATGCTTTCCGTTTCCTTTTATTAATTTATTTTTATTTTCAACTTCCCAATTGCTTAAAATATAAGCCTCACCGTCACGCATATGCAGTTTTATAAACGGGAAATCTTCATTATGATTAATTTTTTTTATTTGACTGGTTGGAATAGTCGTTCTTTCAATTCTTGATTGAGAACAACTTAAATATATTAATGCTAATAATAAGACAATAATTAAGGAGAATCCCGCTTTTAATTCCCCGGCTCTCTTTTTGTAATACATAAATCCCCTTATAAAAAAGAAATGTATTTTATAAACTCATATCAAACTGTAAAACAGGTAAAACGAATAAAGACTTTGAAGATTCTTCAATCTGGGTTTCTTTCAATAACCTAACCCCTAAAATTATTTTGCTTCTATCCGTCATATTAATAAAAACCCCTGAACTGAGATTTAAGAAAGTAGTGGTAGACTCCCCTCTTTGATCACTCGTTATTACATTAAATCCTAAAGGATAATATTCCGGATTAGGATCAGAAGGTTCAAAGTTGAAGAGTGTTTGCCCGAAGTATCCAAGGTTTAAGAAAAAATTTAAAGGAGCGGTTTTTGATGATGTATTAAATGTTAACGATACATAAGGATTCCAGTTTGTAGATTTATTTTTATCTTTGAAGAAATTAACAGTTGTATTTGTGGTAGAGCTCCAAAAGGATGTCTCCTCGGTTATAACTACAGTTGAGGCAACATACGAGAGTGACTGCCACATAACGCCGGCATCAAATCTAAATGCCGAACCTTCTTTTTCAGAAAAGAAACCAATCCCGACATTTCCGCCCACATAACTGTCCTGGTTTTGTACAGAGTAATTTAATCCAAGGTTAAGGGCTATATGATCTCCTGCAGAATAATCAATATTAACTGCAGCTAAAAAGCTAGGAAGTTTCCATACAAGATTATTTCCTTTATATTCAGTTGTATTCCCGGTGGATTCTTTGTAAAGTCTTGTTCCATTGTCAAATACAGTATCGACCCTGTAGACTCCCTGGTTATCAACAAAAGAATGTTTTTCAATCTTTCCGCTTAATTGATTGTTATCATTTATTGAAAACCTAGGGGAAATTGTAAATGAACCTCGTTTCTGATTTGTAGTTATATTTAAGGGGGGATTATTCATTGGTCCGGACACTTCAATATTTTGAAGATAGAGTGTTTGATTAATTGTAGTGCAGCCAATAAAATTGATAAAAATTATTGCAGTTGTTATAATTAAAGTTGAAAGCTTTTTCATAAACTCCCCCGGACTATAATTCAAAAACTTATTTAATAATTCGATTTAAATTAAATTATTTAATAAATATTAGCAAGTTATAGATTTGTACAGGTCTTTATCTATTTCCCAAAATACAGTAGAAAATATTTTTCTCAATAAACAGGGCATAAATAAAAGAAATTAAATATACTTATACCTCTATACCTTTATACCTTTCTTTACTTGCCAATAAGCTCAAATAATATTTATATTAACATTAAGTTTTTATAGATAAAATAGTTAAAGAATGAATCGTACAGTCTTATACCCTGGAACATTCGACCCTGTTACAAACGGACATATTGATATAATTGAAAGAGCTAGAGAATTATTTGATAAAATTGTAGTTACAGTAGCAATAAATCCGGGCAAAAAACCTCTTTTTTCAGTTGAAGAAAGAGTTATGATGCTGAAAGAAAGTTTAAAACAGTACGATAATGTTTCTGTAGATTCTTTCGACGGGCTAGTTGTTGATCACGCCCATGAAGTAAATGCAATAGGAATTATAAGAGGACTTAGGGCAATTAGTGATTTTGAATATGAATTTCAAATGGCTTTAATGAACAGAAAACTTGCCAGTGATATTTCTACAGTATTTTTAATGCCTCACGAAAAATACACATATTTAAATTCATCAATAGTAAGAAATCTTGCCAGCTTAAACAGCGATGTTAGTGATTTTGTCCCTTCAATAGTTCAAAAAGAATTAAAGAAGAAATTTCCCTTTGAGATAAAATAATTTTTTAATTTGCAATAAAATTTCCTTTCATATATTTCGATTCATTTCACTTAAATATGTTCTTCTGCAATTAATGACTGCTGTCATAATCTTTAATTTTCTCTATCACAGCTTTTTCTGCATCATTATACATCTGTTTTATAAAATCGTCATTAAAATTGAAAGTTCTTTCAGGGAAATCAATTGAATCAATCCGGTCGAACAATAACTTTTTGGCAGTCTCGATATCCTTTCCGTAAATATGATATGAATCCGCCTGCCAGTTCATTCTAGCAAGCTCCACCTTTTTCCCGGTTTTTCCCGATATACCTGCTGCAATCACTTCCTTATTAAAATTAATAAACCCGAACATGTTCATAAAGCTTGCACCCCAGGCATCATTGCTTCTGAACCTAATGTTGCAGTTAAGCCACCAATTATTTTCTTCATCTTCAATTATCCTGTACCAAAGTGATTGGAGACAAGGCGGATCAAAACAATTAATATCCAGATTAGGCATCCAAGTAATCATTTGAGCTTGTCTTGTGTAGGGTTGTTTGCTCAATTTTTCAATTACACTGTCTACCTGGTTAATTGAAAAGAAACCTGCTTGTTGAGATTTTCCGTCGGCAAGCTCCTTCCATGCACCATATGCAGCTAGTCTGCCGTGATATGTATATTCCCACCTTGTATCTTCAGGATCATTAATATTTTTAACCCAGTGGTCTTTTAATCCCATAAGTTCCATAACATATTCTTTCAAATTTTCTATTCCGCCTGGAAATGCACGATGTATCATCGGATCAGAAAGTGGTTCCAGGATTGTTATATTCATCGTAGAATCAATACTTTCCGGATCACCCGGCTTATCATATTGTGTTTTAAATCTCGTACCATTTTTATAAAGTTCTATAAGCGCTTTCTCATAAGCTTCAGCCAGCGTTTTACCGGTTACAGTTAATACCGGAATATTCTTTTGCATTTTTGTAACTCCCTGATAAAATATTTTAATCCCGTAAATGAAAGTTAATAATAATACTTATTAATAGTTAAAAAGAAATATTCCTGATCTGAAAAAATTTTTCCACAGAATTTTTTTCTAATTTTATAATTTTACATTTTAATGATGTGATTTAAAATAACGAAAAATATTTAAACTGCTTATTTAATTAAATTTAAAGTAGAGAAATGCAGATTAATTTTTATTTTAAATATCATGATAATTAATTAAGAGGTAAAAATGAAAGAAGAAAATTTAAGAAAGAATTTAACTGAATTTTTAAATAAAGCATTAGCACATGCAACGGTTAAGGATGCAATAAACAATCTAAAACCGGAATTACGAAATGTCCAGCCTCAAAAAGGGATTCATTCTGCCTGGGAAGAATTTGAACATATGAGAATTACCCAGGAAGATATTTTAAGATATACTTTGAACCCGGATTGGAAATCTCCTAAATGGCCGCAAGAATATTGGCCGGATAACGGGAAATTGAATGACAAGATCTGGAATAATTCCGTAACAAGATTTTTTTCCGACCTGCATGAATTAATTAATCTGACAAAAGACCCAAAAATTGATTTAACATCGGAAATACCTCATGGTGAAGGAAGAACTTATTTAAGAGAAATACTACTTGTCATTGATCATAATGCATATCATTGCGGACAAATAGTAATAGTAAGAAAGCTTTTAAATGACTGGTAATGAATAAAAATACTTTTAAATGAATTAAATCCAAAAAATTTGTAAAATAATTTTGGACAATTAACAAAATGGCTTTTCATTTGTCAATCATTACTTTATTTTTCATTATATAATTTTTCTGAACTTTTAAAACTATTTTCTAAATTAATTAAGGGAGCACTAAATTGGTATCTGAAGTCGCAAACCGGATAAATGAATCACCTACAATGAAAGTATCTGCTCTTGCAAAAAAAATGAAGGCAGAAGGTGAGAAAGTAATTAACTTAAGTGTCGGCGAACCCGACTTTCCAACTCCTGAGAATATTAAGCAAGCTGCTAAAAAAGCTATTGATGAAAACCAAACAAAATATACAATAAATGCAGGAACTGTAGAGCTAAGGAAAGCTATTGCTGCAAAATTAAAAAAAGATAACAATTTGGATTATGATATAAAAAATATAATAGTGTCTAACGGCGCTAAACATAGCGTATTCAATTGTATTCTTGCAACTGTAAACAAGGGAGAAGAAGTTATTATTCCCGCTCCATATTGGGTTTCCTATCCCGATATGGTAGGCATAGCAAATGGAACTTCTATAATTATCGATACAAAAGAAGAAAACGGTTTTAAAGTTACACCGGAAGAATTAGAGAACGCGATTACTCCGAGAACAAAAGCTCTTATATTATGCAATCCCTCAAACCCTACCGGTTCTGCATATTCAAAAGAGGAATTGGAAAAAGTTGCTGAAGTCTGCTTGAAACATAATTTTTATATAATAAGCGACGAAATTTATGAGAAGCTGATTTACGGAGATTTTAAATTTGTAAGTTTCCCTTCTTTAAATGAAGAGCTTAAAAAAAGGACCCTTTTAGTTAATGGTTTATCCAAGGCTTACTCTATGACCGGCTGGAGAGTTGGTTATGCAGCCGGGTCTGAAGAAGTTATCCAGGGTATAAATAAAATACAAAGCCACACTACTTCAAATGCTGCTTCCATTTCACAAGCTGCATCTCTTGAAGCTTTATGCGGTTCACAGGATGCGGTCGAAGAAATGAGAAAGGAATTTCAGAAAAGAAGAGATTATTTTTATAATGAATTAACTTCAATTGATGGAATTTCCTGTTATAAACCTGAGGGTGCTTTTTATTTATTTCCAAATGTTTCTGCATACTTCACTAAATCAAATGGAGAGAAAAACATTAAGGATTCTATGGATTTTGCTATGTATATTTTATCTGATGCCAAGATTGCTGCTGTTCCCGGAAGTGCTTTTGGTGCTGAAGGTTTCGTCCGGTTTTCATATGCAACTTCTATGGAAAATTTAAAAGACGCAGCTGCCCGTTTGAAAGAATCATTAAAGAAACTTAAATAATAACTCTCCTTTTTATAATTATATTGAGTTACCTGTATGTGCTGTGGGGCTGTCCAAAAAGTACCTTTGTCATTTCGACCGAAGGGAGAAATCTTTCGTTTTGAAAAGATTTCTCTTCCTGATTTAATCGGGATCCCTCGAAATGACACTTTCTTACTTTAGGGTCAACCCCTTTTTTAATTAATTTAAGAATTAATATAAAGCTGAAGCGACTTATGCAGCTTATCAATCGGAAGTTCTTCTCCTGTCCATAATTTAAAAGCACCGGCTGCTTGATAAACAAGCATATTTACTCCGTCTAGAGTAATTGCTCCCTTACTCTCGGCAATCTGCATAAGTTTTGTTTTAGGAGGATTATATACAAGATCAAAAATTAACTGACCTTTTGCAAATGAATCCTCTAATGTGGTAATAGAATCATCACTTTCGGGATACATACCAATGGGTGTTGAGTTTACTATAAGTTTAGAATCATTAAAGATTTTTACAAGATTTGGCGGGAATAGTTCTTTTGTTGAAAAGCTATCAAATTTCATCTTTGCTTTAAAATAATTTTTTAATGATTCGGCTCTCTGTTCCGTTCTATTTATCAAAAAAATCTTTTTAGGTTTAAAATGACGAATTAAAGTATAAATAACTGCTCTTGCTGCTCCCCCGGAACCAACTACACTGACAGTCTCACCAGAAATTTCTTTCTTATAAGGATTTAAAGTCTCGAGGATACCGGTAACGTCGGTATTATAACCGTTTAATTTTCCCATTTCATTTACAACAGTATTAATAGAACCAACAATCGAAGCTTCTTCAGAAACATTATTCATGAACTCTATCATGCTCTCTTTATGGGGAATGGTTACATTAAAGCCTTTAACTCCGAGAGCTATAATTCCTTTTATAGCATTTTTTAAATTAGCAGGAGGTACATCAAAAGGAAGATAAATATAATCCAGCTTTTTAATTTCAAAAGCAATATTATGAATAAAAGGTGAAAATGTGTGCTTAATAGGATGCCCCAAAAGTCCAACAATTTGCGTATTAAGATGAAATGAATCGTTCATAATAATTAATAGAAAAGAGTAAAAGCATTAAATAATGTTAAATCAGGTTTCGCCCAGTAGCTTTTTGAATAGTTTTGACGATTTAATTTCGGGATATTCCTTTGCAAATTCAGCTCGTATAGCCGGATCAAGAGTAAAGGCAGTTTTTAAACATTCAACAGCTTCTTTTGTTCTGCTTAATATAAAGTTTACCTTAGCTTTCCCGTAATATGACGTAGCATCATTAGGATCAATTCTTATACAATGATCAAATGCTTTAAGGGCTTCAAGCCAATCTCCCATTTCCAGGTAAGTTTCAGAAAGATTAAACCATATCTCAAAATTATCCGGTGCAATTTTAACTGCAGCTTTATAACTAAGAATTGCTTCCTGCAATTTTCCGAGCGAATATTCCAAATCTGCTTTTGCATACCATGCATCGGCACTATCTTGTGATAAAGAAATTGCTTTATTGAAATCTCTTAGTGCAAACTGAAATTTTCCCAAAGAATCGTAACAAAAACCTCTTGCAAGGTAAGCCTCATAATAATTTTCATTTATCTTAATTGCGTCCGTATAAAATGTAATAGCATTTGCTAACTCTCCCATTTCTTCGTAAATGTTAGCAATATTATAATATGAAGCTTCATCACGATTATCAATTTCTATTGCTTTTTTGAAGCTACTTATAGCCTGCTGGAATCTCCCCAGATCTGCTAAGGTATTTCCCCTGTTAAACCATGCAGCTGTAAAATTATCTTTAATAGCTACGGCAAGATCATAACTATCGATTGCTTTTTCAAGTTTATTCAATTTGACAAGAACGATACCACGATTATACCACCCGCTTGCATTATACGGTTCAAGTTCTAAAAATTTATCATACGTATTAAGTGCCTTTTCATATTCATTTAAATTTTCATAACAAAAACCCAGTTCGTAATAAGCTTCGGGAAATTCATTATCTATATTAATTGTTTTTAAAAAACAATTAATAGCCTCAAAATAATTTTCCTGCCTCTGGTATAACAAACCGAGACTAAAAACAGCTTCTTCATTACCCGGATCCAAATTTATGGCATTTAATAATGTTTCTTTAGCTTGATTATATAACCCAAGGCTCTCTTCAGCTTCTGCTTTATCAATTAGAATTTCAGAGTCGCCGGGATTTAAGGAAAGAGCTTTATCGTAACATTCTAAGGCTTCTTCAAAATCAAAAAGTCCGTTTAATAAAGCACCTTTTTTTAACCAGAATTCGGAATTATAAGGTGCAACATCCAGCAGCTTATTAACAAAATACAATCCATCTTCAAATTTCTCATTATCAATGCAATCTTGAATTGTATCTTCAATTGCTTCCATGCATGAATAAATACTCCCCTCTTCAATAAGTTCTTTATATTTTTCTATTTCCAAATCGATGTTTTTATCATTGCTGAAAAAACTTTCTCCACTAAAATTAGAATCAAAATAAGCCATCTATTCTCCAAAAACTAGAAATTATCTTCAAAAAAATGTATTACTAATTCTATATAAAAGCAAGTTGATATTGTTACTCAATTAGACAAATAAAAAAATATTTTTTTCTTCAATTAATAGATAACAAATAAAATGCCGTAATTTTCTTCTTTATTAATTATAATAAAAGGAAGATTTTTCTTTTATTTAGATAAAACAGAAGTAACTTTTTCAGCAGCATCTTTTAAACTACCTGCTACTTCAAAATTTAAACCGGAATTGTTTAACATTTCACCTGCTTCTTTTGCATTTGTTCCTTCTAATCTAACTACCACTGGAACAGTTACATCCATTTCTTTCGTTGCATCAATTACGCCTTGCGCTACTCTGTCGCATCTTACGATACCGCCAAAAATATTTATCAAAATAGCTTTTACATTTGGGTCTGAAAGAATAATTTTAAATCCGTTAGCAACTGTAGTTTTGTTTGCTCCGCCGCCGACATCTAAAAAGTTAGCAGGTTCTCCACCGGCTAATTTAATAATATCCATTGTCGCCATTGCAAGGCCTGCCCCGTTTACCATACATCCAACGTTTCCATCGAGCTTTATATAATTTAAATTATATTTCGAAGCTTCTATTTCAAGAACATCCTCTTCATCAAAATCGCGAAAGTCTGCTATATCTTTATGACGGTATAAAGCATTATCATCAAAATTCATTTTTGCATCAAGAGCCACAACACGGTCATCGTTAGTAATAACTAAAGGATTAATCTCAAGAAGGGATGCATCAGTCTCTAAATAAGCTTTGTAAAGTACTGAAATAAATTTCACAAAGTTTTTAAACACATTACCTTCAAGACCGAGAGAAAAAGCTAATTTTCTAGCTTGATAAGACTGCAGTCCAACCGAAGGCTCAACCCATTCTTTTATAATTTTTTCCGGAGTTTCAGCTGCAACTTTTTCAATTTCGACTCCTCCCTCTTTTGAAGCCATAATTACATTCATCGATACCGATCTATCTAAGAGAGTACTCAGGTAAAATTCTTTCTTAAAATCCAGACCTTCAGCAATAAAGAGAGTTTTGACAATTTTTCCTTCTTTGCCGGTTTGATGAGTAACTAAAAGATTTCCAAGCATTTTCCCTGACAATTCCTTAATTTTTTCAGGAGATGTAATAAATTTTACTCCGCCTTCAAGAATTAATTCATCCGGATTTTTTGGATTATACAGTTTACCTTTCCCCCTACCTCCCGCATGTATTTGAGATTTTACTACATATTGATTTATACCTCTAGATTGCAATTCGGAAAGTGCTCCATCAACTTCCGATAATTCTTTTACTGCAATACCATCCTGTACGGGGACATTATATCGCTTAAGAATTTCTTTTGCCTGATATTCATGAATCTTCATTTTGACCCTACTATTATATAATTAATAAATATTATTAAAATTTTGCTAAATGAATTTATGTACAATCAATAAAACTACTGCTATTCTTCACTCATGAACGGGTAACGCCAATCTTTAGGCGGTTCAAATGTTTCTTTTATTGTCCTGACTGTCATCCATCTCATAATATTTAAACCGCTTCCTGCTTTATCATTTGTTCCGGATGCCCTGCCTCCTCCAAATGGCTGCTGACCCACAACCGCAGCAGTCGGTTTATCATTAATATAAAAATTACCAGATGCATTTTTAAGTTTATCGGACATTTTTAGGATTGCTTTTCTATCCTGAGCCCAAACTGCACCTGTAAGTGCATACGGTGAAGTGGAATCACAAAGTTCCAAAGCTTCATCAAATTTTTCATCTTCATAAACATAAATTGTTAACACCGGACCAAAAATTTCTTCTTCCATTGTTTTAAATTTAGGATTTGAAGTTACAATTGTTGTCGGTTCAATAAAATACCCTTTTGAATCATCAAAACTGCCGCCGGTAATAATTTCAGCTTCTTTAGAATTCTTTGCAAAATTTATATACTCGGTTATTGATTTGAATGCTCCTTTATCTATAACCGCAGACATAAAATTAGTAAAGTCTTCTACATTTCCCATTTTAATTTTCTTTATTTCAGCAACATATTTTTCTTTAAATTCTTTCCAAATCGATTTGGGAATATACATTCGTGATGCCGCAGAACACTTTTGCCCCTGGTATTCAAAAGCACCCCTAATTACTGCAACAGCCAATGCATCTACATCTGCTGAGTTGTGTGCAAAAATAAAATCTTTGCCACCGGTTTCACCGACTATTCTCGGATAGTATTTCATTTTATTTAAATTATCGGAAACAGTTTTCCACATACCTTGAAATACGGCCGTAGAGCCGGTGAAATGAATTCCGGCTAAATGCGGGCTGCTCATTGCAGGCATGCCAACCTGTCCACCTGAACCAGGAACAAAATTTATTACGCCTTTAGGTAAACCGGCTGCTTCAAATAATTTCATTAAATGATATGCAGAATATACGGCACTTGAAGCTGGTTTCCATAAAACAACATTTCCAACAATTGCAGGTGCCGTTGGCAGATTACCTGCAATAGAGGTAAAATTAAATGGTGTTACAGCAAAAACAAAGCCCTCCAGCGGTCTGTATTCCAGACGATTCCACATTCCGTAAGGTGAATATGGTTGTTCAGCCATTAGCTGGGTCATATAGTAAGAATTAAATCTCCAGAAATCAATTAATTCACAAGCCGAATCTATTTCAGCTTGATGAACAACTTTGGATTGCCCGAGCATCGTAGAAGCGTTTAATGTTGCTCTCCATGAACCGGCTAGCAAATCAGCCATTTTAAGAAAAATAGATACTCTTTGTTCCCACGGCATTTCAGCCCATTCTTTTCGTGCTTCAAGCGCAGCTTCAATAGCCATATCTACTTCTTTTTTGCCAGCTTTATGATATACTCCTAAAATATGATTGAGCTCGTGCGGTATTCTCATTTCCTCGGTGCTGCCTGTTTTTATCTCTTCACCACCAATAATTAAAGGCACCTCAATTTGTTTGGATTTTAATCCGGATAATTTCTTTTTTAGTTCAATCCTTTCGGGGCTGCCCGGTTTATATAATTTTATAGGTTCGTTAATAGGATTTGGTACTTTAAAATATGCATTAGACATTATAAAAACTCCAATTCAATTTGTTACAAAATTTTGATTTATCAATCTTTGACCCTGACAAAGCAACCATAGATTCTTTAATAAATTAAATAAGATTTGCAAATAAACTTTGGTTTTTAAGCAGTGCTACAAAGTGATAAATATTGAAAAAATTAAACAAAAATTACTGCTTTTGGTAAAGAGAATCAAACTATCTACAAGGAGCAAAGGAAGTTCATGAGTAAGTTTAAGCTCAAGATCCCCAATTAACATTTTCCATTTTCCATTTTCAATCTACCATTTTCCATTACTACCCCTTGCATTTATAAATAATCGAAATTATTTTCACTTATTATTTAAGGGAAATAAATGCCGTCTTTAAAACCGTTTAGAACCATACCTGAGCTTTTTAGTTATTTAACAACTGAATTTGGGAATGTACCTGGAAAATTTCTAATGTATGTAAAAGAAGAAGGTAAGTACCGGGGTATATCATTCAAAGAATTCGAAGAACAAACCGAAAATTTCGCTTTTGGTTTATCTTCGCTTAGAATTAAAAGAGGGGATAAAATTGCCATAAGTTCCGAGAACCGTCCGGAATGGGTTTATTCCGATATGGCAATTTTAGGATTGGGCGGAATAGATGTTCCTATTTATCCTTCATTAACTACCGATTCGGAAGAATTTATTTTGAACAATTCCGATTCAGTGGGAATTATTGTTTCAAATAAATTTCAATTAAACAAAGTATTAAAAATTTGGAGTAATTGTAAAAAAATAAAATTTATTATTGTTTTTAATGAAAAGGATATTGAAGACAATAACATTTCCAATGTTTATTCTTTTAAAGAAGTTCAGGAAATGGGTAAAAAATTAAAAAGTAATAACAGGGATCTCTTTAAGGAAAATATAAAATTAGCTGATGAAAATGATCTTTGTACAATAATATATACTTCCGGCACAACCGGTGAACCTAAAGGAGTAATGCTTACAAACAAAAACATCATTTCAAATGTTCATTCTGCGTTGGATTCAATTCCAATTTCATCGGACGATGTTTTCCTATCATTTCTTCCGCTATGTCATATATTTGAGAGAATGGGTGGATACTATACCGGTTTTGCCTGCGCCGGTTCTATTTACTATGCTGAAAGTATAGAATTGATTTCACAAAACATTATTGAAGTAAAGCCGACAATTATTACAACAGTTCCAAGATTATTTGAACGTATTTACAGTAAAATAATTAAAAATGTTGAAAAGGAGCCTGTATCTAAACAGAAGATATTTTATTGGGCTATAGAAGTAGGTAAAAAATATTCCCAATTTAAAAAAGAAAATAATATTCCGCTTAAATTGAAAATTGAACATGCAATTGCAGAAAAACTTGTATTTTCAAAACTCAAAGAAAAAATGGGAGGAAGATTAAGATTTTTTGTCTCCGGCGGAGCAGCTCTTTCCAGGGAAATGGGAGAATTTTTTGAAGCTATCGGTATTTTGATTTTAGAAGGTTATGGCTTGACTGAATCTTCACCTGTTATTGCCGCTAATAGATTAGATGATTATAAATTCGGAACGGTTGGGAAAGTCATGCCTGGTGTGCAGGTTAAAATTGCTGCCGATGGTGAAATACTTGTAAAGGGACCGAACGTAATGTCTGGATACTTCAAAAATAAAAATGAAACTAATGAGGTAATCAAGAACGGCTGGCTTCATACGGGAGATATTGGAGTTTTTGATTCGGACGGCTTCTTAATGATAACGGACCGGAAAAAACATTTATTTAAAACTTCCAGTGGAAAATATATTGCCCCGGCTCCGATAGAGAATCTTTTTTTAACAAGCAAATATATTGATCAATTTGTGTTGATTGGCAACCATCGAATGTTTTTAAGCGCCTTAATAGTACCTGATTTTGAATCAATACAAGAATATGCTGATTCACATAAAATTACTTATTTGGATATAGAAGATCTTATCGGCAAAAATGAAATTTATAATTTATTGGATAAAGAAATTTCTTCAATTCAAAAAAAACTTGCCAACTATGAACGTGTTAGAAAGTTTTCCATTTTAGATAAACCTTTTACTATTGAATCCGGCGAAATAACACCAAGTTTGAAAATAAAAAGGAAATTTGTTGAAGAACGCTATGCTTATTTAATTGAAGGAATGTATTTCACCGGTATGGAGAAAAACAAACCATAGAAATCTGTACTTCCTTTTAGGATAATAGAAATTTAATCAAGTAATAAAATTGGGATGATTATGGAAAATAAAATCGAGACGGCAATACAGAAATTTACATCCGGTTATAACTGTGCGCAAGCAGTTCTATATTCATTTAAAGATTATATCAATATCGACGGCAATACTGCATTAAAAATGGCCTGCGGATTTGGAGCAGGGATGGGAAGAAGAGGGGAAGTCTGCGGAGCTGTTACCGGAGGCATTATTGCTATTGGCGCCAAGTACGGCAGGGGCGAAAATGATGATAAAACTGCAACTGAAAAAACATATGCAAAAACAAAAGAATTAATGGATAAATTTCAAGAAAAGCATGGTAGTTTCGTTTGCAAGCAATTACTCGATGGATGCGATTTGACTACTGAAGAAGGACAGCTATATTTTAGAGAGAATGATCTGTTTAATTCTGTATGTAAAAAATGTGTGGGGAGTGTAGTCCAGATTTTGGAAAATATATTATAATTTTTTTAAAAGGGACAGGTTAAAGCCTGTCCCGGGAAAATTACAAAATTTCATAACTTGCATTCTTTAACACTTCTAATTTATCACCTGTTAATTAGGTCTTGTTAAAAATGAAAATGAATATGAAGATTTCATATTATTTCCGTGCATATCTGTAATATTTGGCGAAATTGTTACCGTATATTTTGTATTTGCTTTAAGTGCTGAACTAGGTGTAAATTCTACCTGGTTCATCTGCTCATATGGATAATATCCGCCGAATTTAAAAGTACCGCTTGCTTGCGGTGATATAGTTATTGCTGCATTTGCAGAAGAAAGAGTAACATAATTATTGAAGTTAATCTGAATTGGTGCGGTTGGAGTAACGAATAACTGTCCATTCGACGGAGAAGTACTGCTTACATTTAATGCTGCCGTTCTAAATGAAAAACTAAAATCTTGCCCTATTTCTACACCATCTTTACCTTTGGCCGATTTGTCAATTAAAACAGTAATTGTAGAATCAGATAAGAATGGTCCGCCTGTATAAATTCTCAAAACATTCTCTTCGGGCCACAGAAATGTTATATTCATCTGGGGTGTTACTTGAGTTAATGTTTCGACAGATGTCTTATCCATCCTTCTTGGAAAAGTAATGGTTATGCCGCTGTAACTGTAATCTAAAGGCGAAACATTAATATCACCATGTACGGGGTCAGTCATAATGCCGTTATATGTTGTATAAGATTGAACAGTTTTAAAACTAAATTTAAAAGGAAAACGAAGGAAATTACCGGCAGTATCTTTTGCTGTTGTACCAATTGTTATTTTATATTCTTTATCCGGATAAGAATCTTTTTTTGCAAAAGCATACGACACAGATGTTATTTTACTAAATGTTGTTATGGTAGCCCCCAAATTATAACCGCTTGCTCTATCGGAAAATAATCCATACATAGGAGATTCAGTATAATTTCCCCAGTTAAAAATTCCTTCAACCGGCGGATCAACTGTGAATGCTTTTTCTACGCTCTCTCTATCCATAGGTGTAGTAAAGAGAATCGAAACAGTAATTCTACCATACCTCCAATCATAAACAATCTCCCCGTTGTCGTCAGGATAAAATGATTCAATAAGATCGGGAACAGTTGAAAGTTCTATATCACCTAAATATATAATACTCCCGCCATCAAGCATATAGTTTTTGTTAGAATAAATCCGGTAATTATCTGCGCGAATTGTTATATCATAATTACCTTTTCTCAAGTCACGGAAAGCAAATGATCCGTCAACAGGGCTAATTTCAACAGAATCAATTGGTTCAACTTGGCTTACGATCACAATAGCTTTACTATCCTTTGGAATAACCTTACCTACAAGATCAGCATGTAAAAGATCATTTGTAAACTCTTTCGGAATTTCTGGTTGAGACTCAATTATTGTTTCTTTGCAGCCAAAGGAAAAAAGAAGAAGAGATGTAAACAGTAGTATTCTGGTTTTCATAATAATCCCTCCTCAAATTATTATTTTCAAACTACTTTAAAAGAATTAATTTCTTTGTATTTGAATAATATGCTGATTTAATAGTATAGAAATATACACCGCTTGTAAAATTACCTGCATTCCATTCAACCTCATGTTTTCCTGCTTTGCGGATTCCATTTACCAATGTTATTATTTCCCTTCCCATAAGATCATATATCTTTATTGATACATATTCCTCAACAGGAATCTCATATCTAATTTTTGTTGATGGATTAAATGGATTCGGATAGTTCTGGTGAAGTATAAATTCGTCCGGTGTTCTAGCTTCATTTTTATTCGCACCGGTTATAGTTTTTATTGTAAAAGCGAAAACGTCAAGACTCGGTGTTGCTAGAATCCCGTCATTTGCAATAACTGTCCAGAAATATCTTTCTGAATTAGGAATTTCATTAGGCCATTGAACTTGGTATGTCGTTTCGTCAACAGGTCCGAATGATTTCCAAGTGGCACATGTATCGGCAGAAATTAGTAGTGTATAATCTACAATATCGTTGTTTGAATCGGTAGCCTCCTGCCATGTAAAAAGGATCGATTTAGGTATAGACCAAATAGTATCTTCATTTACCGGCGATATTAAATGAAATGGCGAAGGGGGATAATTAGTATGAGAGGTTTCGTTAGATGTAAAAAGAACAGTCCCCGAATCACCGGCTGCAATACCTGTACTTTCACTATAAAAATCTATTACATTCAATTTTCGTGCAGTTCCTGTTTGCTGCAGAAACCATGTATCCCCCATATCCGATGTTTTCATAACCATACCTCTATCGCCGCAGGCATATGCAGTATTTAATGTAGGCACCGTCACATCATTTAAACTTCCTATAAATGGTTTTATCTGTAAATAAGGAGGAAAAGTATATTTCTGCCATGAAGAATCAGTATATGTTTTTCTAAGTATCACCGGACTAATAGCAAGTTGACCATCATAACCAACAATAAAGGCTGGATCTCCCCAGCTAAAATTATTCCCCTTAACCGCTGCACCCCAAGTTGTTATAGGCAGCTGTTCCTCCTTCCAACCATTGAAAGAAGAAGTTTTTGTTGAATATACAGAACGAATTGTTAAAACATATACGGGTCTCCAGCTCATAAATGGAGCGGCATAATAAAAGATTGATTTTATAGGTTCATTTGTTAATTTTTCAGATGTCCATGTTTTGCCGGTGTCAACTGACAAATATACATTACCTGAATCATCACCCACATAAATATAATTAGGCCCCATAAAATTAGCACAAAGAAATGTATGATTTTCAGAAACAGAACGAAACTGCCATTCCTCTCCGCCATCTGTTGTTACAACTATTTCATTACCTACGACAATTCCATTCAAGGAATCATAAAAAGATATGCTGTTCCAGTTCATTATACAATACATACTATTTTCACAAAATACAGGCGGAGCGGTGTTTCTCCAGGTTTTGCCTAAATCTGTTGTTTTAAGAATTGAACCTTCGTCTCCAACAACTATTGCTGTGGAACTATTAAGCATTACAGCATCATTTAATTTCTCTGTAGTACCACTATTCCTTATAACCCAGGAATTAGTTTCTCTCACTTTTACTACTTCGATTTTATCGATAAGCATAGCACTTGGAATTATTCCACCCGAGCCCGAGGCAAGAATTATCTTCTTACCTGCAGGACAAAAAAGTGTATTTTCACTCGTGTAATACTTCCATTTCTTTTCATTAACCGTGATGTTAACTTGATTTGAATATTCACCTTCAACATAAATCGAAACTCCACCGCCTATTTGCAGATCTTTTCCCCAGCATCGGATAACATAATAACCACTATTGTCAGAAGGACCTAATTCAATCCATGCATGCGGCCAGATGCATCCGCCGGAGATATAAACCGATTGATATCCTCCATCTGGTGGAGCATCATTGCGGAATTCCAAATATCCCATCCATCCGGAAGTATCTTCAGGAGATTCAAATGAGTTGGAATAAATAACTTGTGAATAAACTGAAGTAGAGAGAATTAAAATGAGAAATGTTATAAATAAAACCATCCATTTAGATTTCATAACACCTCCTCCGTTTAATCTTAATTCATGGGCAACTTTTGTTCCATAACAGATTGTTCTGAAAATACTTTTATATTAATAAAAATAATTATTGGTAAAAAATTCATTATCAAAATCCTGATTGGGTATAAAAAATTTGATAATTTTTCGGTTTATATTCTTAATTAAAAGTATCTGTTAGTTTCCATTACAATTTATTACTCTCCCTTTTTACTTTTTATTTAAGGAGAATCAATTTTTTTGTATCATAAAAACTTTCTCCCTTACTATTGACAGACAAAGCTTTAATTGTATAGAAATAAACTCCACTAGCATAATTAGCTGCATTCCAAACAACTTCATATCTTCCGGCTTTCCGGGTTTCGTTCAATAAAGTTATCACTTCTCTTCCCAAAATATCATATATCTTTACTGTTACTTTACTTTCGACCGGCAGTTGAAATCTTACCCTGGTTGATGGATTGAAAGGGTTAGGATAATTCTGAGATAAAGAATATGTTGTAGGTAATTTGTTAATTACTTTGTTGATTCCCGTTATAATTTTTAACTGCCCGTCTTTCAAATTAATAATATTTTTTGAACATGCAGTCTCATCCCAAACGGATGCACTATCAAAACGGAGAGTTGTTGTTTCTGTTTGTGCTGAATGAGTCTCAAATTGCAGTTCGATTATTCCCCCTTCATCTTCGTTAATACCTTTCGTGCTATTTAGATTTAAATTTAACGAACCAGCTTTTTTTAGAATTTCTTCTACCGAGAAACTTTTAGTTAAAGTTGATGAATTTGCGTTCAACTGCATCAATAAAAGGGGATCATATGATAATCCTAAATTGATTCCTGCAATCCCTTTTACTTTTTGACCTGTAATTAATATTTGTATTGTATCTTTATCGGTTATCTGGTCAACGGCTAAAGTGCTTCCGTCCTGATTTATCCAGTTGGAATCTGCATAAGGTCCCCCGTAAGCTCCGATATCATTTCTTGAACCATCAATATCATTATACTTCGAATCAGGATTGCCCGCATTAATGCATGGGGAATTCGACAGCAGCCTGTAATTTTCTTTTGATGAATCAGCAAAAAGAATATTTCCTTCTATATTATTACTTCCCGGGTTAATTCCGCTGTAATTAACAGGGTTGTTCCAGAATGCATTGTAATCCATTTGGGAAGCATCGGAAAACTCAATCCCGTAATCCGAAGTGTTTACGACTATATTATTAAAAATATTTGAAGTTGATGTAGCATCATTTATTCCGATACCTTTTAATAAAATAGTATTATTCACAACTTCAATATTTTGTGAGTTAATAATTTTTATTCCCGTACTGTTCACCCCTTTGCTTTTGATAACATTGTTAAACACCTTTGCTTCATTAGCATTATTAAGGAATATCCTCCATCCATCCATATTATTATAAATATAGTTGTTTTTTATTATGCAGCCTGATTGGCTTATGTAAACTATGTTATTTCCGAAATTTCCAGTCATTTTATTCCCGGTTATTTCCGGGTTTGAATTTCCAAAACACCTTATACCATCTGAAAAACAAATAATGGAATTGTTTCTAATGATTGGACTTGATCCGTTAACCCACATATCTGCTTGCTTTAAATAATTCTCTTCAATAATCGGATTGGAATTATTTGAACACTCTACCGCAATATTTTGAAATAGTTCTGTTTCAAACCTGTTCTTTTTAATTATAGGAGAAGATGATTGACAAATAATGAATGCACTCATTTGTAAATGTTCACCGTCGGATTTGAATGTAAAACCGGAGATTTCTGCACTATTTATTTTATCGAATAAAACTCCATAATTATCTTCAGCTCCGATAAGATTAGTAACAGACGAGCCGCTCCCGATTAAAGATACTCCTTCCTTCATTATAAGTTAAGTTAAGATATGATGCTGAGACTAAAAGAGGTGTAATAAATTTTTTGCTTTTTGTTTTGGCAGTAATTTTAATTGTATTGTTAATATACTATTTTTTCAACAGGTAGATTTTTACATGTTGATTTTATTAATTTTTAAGTAAAGAATTTATTACTAGTTCTTCATCAATTTTAAAAGAAATATTCTATTGATAAATTACGGATGGCTTTCAATCATTCCTCCGCTGCTCGCAATTGCCTTAGCAATAAAAACAAGGCAGGTTTACCTTTCATTATTTTTGGGTATTTTTTCCGGATGGTTAATAATTGAAGAATGGAATCCGTTTAACGGAATGGCGGATGCTATCCAAGCTTGTGTAAATGTTTTTAAAGATGAAGGAAATACACGTGTAATTATTTTTTCTGCTTTGGTAGGAGCATTAATTTCTCTTACACAGGTTTCCGGCGGTGTGCAGGGTTTCATTGATTTTATCCAAAAGAAAAAATTAGTTAATTCCCGCAGACGGGCGTCAATACTCTCATTTTTTGTCGGCTGCTCGGTTTTTATTGAATCAAGTATTTCCTGTCTGGTAACGGGAACAATCTTTCATCCTATTTTTGAAAAATTTAAAATCTCAAGAGAAAAGCTTGCATATATTTGCGATACTACATCATCGCCTATTTGTATTTTAATTCCTTTAAATGCATGGGGAGCTTATGTAATCGGTTTGTTAAGCAAAGAGAATATAACTAATCCGATACCAACTTTTTTCTCAACAATTCCCTTAAATTTTTATCCTATAATCTCTGTACTTCTCGCAGGCTTTTTAGCATTTACTTTTAAAGATTATGCTTCAATGAAAAAAGCAGAAAAAAGATCTTTAGAAAAAGGAAAAACAATTGCCGATGGCGCTGTTCCTGTTGTTTCGGCGGATGTATCTTCAATAAAGCCGAAAGCAAAAATTCCTCACCGTGCAATAAATATGATTGCTCCAATCTTCACTATGATATTTATGATGCCTCTCAGTTTAATAATTACCGGCAAGGGAAATTTAACTGCTGGCTCCGGTTCCACTTCTGTTTTATGGTCGGTAATAGCAGCAATAATTGTTTCGGGAATTTTATCTACCGGGCAAAAAATTTTAACTCTGCATGAAGTAATGGATTATACTTTAAAAGGAATCGGCGGATTAATACCTATAGCCATATTGATGGTTTTTGCATTTGCAATTGGTGATACTTGCAGAACTTTAGGCACAGGACCTTATGTTGCTTCAATAGCAGATAAATTTTTAAATCCCAACTTTGTTGCTCCAATTATTTTTGCTGCTTCAATGTTTATTTCTTTTTCAACCGGAACGAGCTGGGGAACTTTTGCAATTATGATCCCGATTGCTGTCCCTATGGCGCAAGTAATGGATATAAATTTATCTTTGGCAATTGCTTCAGTTTTAAGCGGGAGTGTTTTTGGAGATCATTGTTCCCCTATTTCGGATACAACAATAATTTCTTCCATGGCATCTGCAAGCGATCATATCGATCATGTTCGAACACAGTTACCCTATGCATTGACTGCAGCTACTATTGCTTTAATTTTGTTTACTGCTTTCGGGTTCATTTTATAATCGCATTATTTAGGTAAATAGTCAAATATTGAAAATTATTTTATGATGAATGGCGGGAATAAAAGCTTCACATCCTGATATTCATATTGAATATCCCACTCCCAAAGGATTCTTAAGTGGTTACAGTACCGGCATTGGTAATAAGTGGATTGTATCTATTGGAAGAATACACGATCTTATTCAAAATATTCAAAATAGCGAAAGAGAAAAATATTTAAAGATTACGTGAATTACCATAAAAAAAAATTTTATTATATTATAAAAATTATTATCTTCTTATATTTACACCCATTCTAACATTTAAATAAAAGTTGTATAGATATTTCTACAAGGGTATAAATTCAGATAAAATTCGGATTATTAGATTACGATCTTTATACAAAGTTATTTTCACCTTTCTTTCAAATTATCAATATTTTTTTGAAATGGGAGGGTAGGTGAAATTACACTGAATGTCTTTAACCCTATATTATATAACTCTTTCAGCATAACCACTACTTTCTATTTTCTGGTCCTGAGATGATAGCCCAGTTAATATATATTTCCTATTCAGGGAAATAACAAAATCATTTTAAATTCTGTTATCTAATTGCACATTTCACATTAACCTTTTAGGTTTCCAAAATCCAGAGTTTTTTTATCCCTTTTAATAGCTTCAAGCACTCTTTCCGGAGTCATTGGAAGCTGAAAGACTCTCACACCAGTAGCATCGAATATTGCATTGGCAATTACAGCGCCCATTGTAATTATTGCCGGTTCCCCGCCGCCCTGCGGTGCGGTTTCTTTATTATCAATTATAACAGTTTCTATTTTAGGCAGCCAAGAGAAGTGAGGAATTTCATAAGTATCAAAATTGACGTCTAAAATTTCTCCATTCTTAAAATGAATATCTTCTCTCAAAGCATATCCGAGTCCCATTGTTATACAACCTTCCATCTGTATAGTGGCACCTTCCGGGTTAATTACAAGTCCCATATCCTGTGCACAAACAACACGGTTAACTTTAACATTACCTGTTTTTTTGTCAACTTCAACTTCTGCAATAGTAGCAAGGGATGTTCCCGCATCAATACCGCAGGCAACACCATAGCCTTTACCATTTGACTTCAAAGGTTTCCTTCCGAATTTATCAGCTGCAGTCTGTAGAACATTTTTCATCTTTTTATCAGTTAAATTCAACAGTCTAAATTCGACTTGATCAATTCCAGCGGCATTTGCCATAATGGATATCTGTGATTCTCTTGCAAATGTATTGGTATTATTTGCCGGTGCACGCCATGCACCGGTAGCAAAAGGATGAGCACTTCCCCCCCAGCCTGAACCATGTACAGTTGTGCTGTGGTTTGGTATTTCATAAAACTGTTTTGAACCTCTTTCACCGGCAAAATAAACATGGTAGTCCCAATAGTTAAGCTTACCTTTATTTATACCTGATTTTATTTTTACAACTGCTGCCGGCCTAAAGGAATCGAAAAAGAATTCTTCTTCTCTAGTCCATGCAACCTGGACTGGTTTACCGGATAATTTAGCAAGACGCGCAGCTTCAACAATCTGCAGGTTCCTGGTTTTACCTCCAAATCCGCCCCCCACAAAAGTCTGCATAACATGTACATTTTCTGAAGAAATATTTAATGCTTTTGCAACTTCATCCTTAGCAGGAAAGGGAGTTTGTGTTGATGCCCATACAATTACTTTATCCCCTTCAATATTTACTGTTGCCGTATGAGGTTCAATGGGTGCGTGAGCTTTATAACCATCATAATAAGTTTCTTCAATTACTTTATCAGAGTTCTTTTCTCCTTTTGAAAGATCGCCGCCGCTTGCAGTAACTTCACCATTAGGTGCTGACTTCAAAAGGTGTTCAAAAATATTTTTATCATTAAGAGTAGAAGGAGATTTATCAAATTTTGCTTTAATTTTAGAAAGAGCTTCTTCGGCAACATCCGGATATTTATGAAGTACTGCTATAAGATCACCATCTTTTACAACCTTAACATCTTTTACTTTTTCTGCCCCGGAAGTATCAGCAGAAATTAATTTTGCACCATGTGCAGGCGGACGCAAGAGCTTTGCATAAAGCATCCCTGGAAATTGTATATCTCCGGCAAACTTTGCTTTTCCTGTTACCTTCAAATCTGCATCTCTACGAGTTACGGATTTACCCATAACCTTAAACTCTGATGGTTTCTTTATCTCAGCCTGTCCGTCAACATGTCGTTCAATCTTTTTCCCTTTTGCAAGTTCAGCATAGGAAATTTTATTTTTCTTATTTTTCTTTTCGAATACAACTCCATTTTTAACAGATAAATTTTTCACAGGCACTTTCAATTTTTCCGAAGCTAATTCAAGCAGAACACTTCTCCCTTCTGCCCCGGCTTCACGGAGTGCAGGGCCAAAAAATCTTGTAGATAATGAACCAAACGTACCCCTATCGTAAGGACAAAGATCTGTATCACCCATTACCATATCAACAGATTCAAGAGAAACATCAAGTTCACCGGCAAGCATTTGAGCTAAAGAAGTTATAATACCCTGCCCCATTTCAATTTTCCCGGTATAACACGCAACCCGTCCATCTTCGCCGATTTTAAGATATGCATTAAAATCAGAAGGATAACCCTGCTGCTGTCTTATCTGTCTTTCCTGCGTAAAGAAGGAGGCATCCTTTATGGTAAAAAGGATAAAAATTCCACTGCCGGCTGTTTTAAGGAAATCCCTTCTATCCATTGGAAAACCATCTTTGATATCTTTAAAATCTATTTCGGGATATTTATCATCTTTCATTTTCTATTTCCTCCTTCCATCTCTACGGCAGCAGAATGAATTGCCTGTACAATCCTATTATGCGCACCGCACCGACACAAATTATTATTCATCCCTTCAATTATTTCCGGAGTTGACGGGTGCGGGTTTTTTCTTAAAAAAGAATAGGCAGTTAGGATCATCCCAGGCGTGCAATACCCGCATTGCATTGCGTCATGTTCCGCAAATGCTTTCTGAACCGGATGAAGCTTCTCGTTTTCACCTAATCCTTCAATTGTAACAACATCTTTATTAATAACTTCTTTAATTGTTGTTTGACATGACCGAACAGCTTCATCATTTATAAGTACAGTACATGAACCGCAGTAACTAATTCCACAACCGTATTTTGTCCCTGTTAATCCTAAGTCGGTACGTAAAACCCATAAAAGTAGTCTGTTGCTTTCCACGGTTAATTCAATCGGTTTGCCGTTTAGTTTGAAGTGAACTTTCTCAATCATATTCAACCCCTTTCCCCGGTTAAATATTAATAATAATTTTGAGCCCTCAAATTAATTACATATCGAACACGTAAAATATTGAACTCTTTCTGTTTTCAAATTAACAAGTTTTTTTAAAATAAAAAATACAAAATTAATAAATTATCGGGCTTTGTTTTTCTTCAATCCATGCAGAATATCGGTGTTAATTGTCTTTTTAAGATAAACAAAAAATGAGGGAATCCCTCCATATTAATACAACAATATTAATAAAATTGCCTTAAGGCAAAGCCGATATAATTTTACGATAATCTTTTTCCGGATATGCACGAAGAGTTTCGGTTCGAACAGCACCTGCTGAAGCAACTGAAAGTGATAGTTTAGCAATTGTTTCATCATCGGGTGCTTCGGATATAACAACGGCATCATATCTTCCTGTAACAAGGTAATATTCTTTCAATTCTGCCCCCATTGATTTAAACAGTTCTTTTGCTTTATCCAGGCGCGAAGGACTGTCCTTTATGTTTTCAATACCCTTATTTGTAAAACTAAGTAAGGTAATATAAGTAGCCATTAAATCACCTCCTTTCATTAAATATTTTATAACTTCGCGATTCCCTCAATAACCATTATATTATGAGCATTAGTATATTATGTTTCAGTTTCAGAAGATTTTCTGAATTGAAAATAAGCAAATCCAATAGCTAAAAAGAAGTAAATTACAACATTCAACCAGCCTAAATCATTTACTACCTTCTCTAACTGACCAAAAAAGGTTATAATAAATCCGATTACATCACCTACAAAAAATGCTAGAACAATCGCTTTCAGAGAATCGGAACTAACTGAATTTCTAGCATACCATGATAAAACAGCAAATGCAATTAAAGCAGCACCAAAAAGCTTAGCCATATAATTCAATTGCGGGTTTGGTTCTATACCGTAAAAAGAATAGACTTGCCATGGAATAATAACAAATGCAATTCCAAAAATAACGGTTATAATAGCATTAATTATTAAAAGTGATTTTAACTTCACAATGCACCTCCTTTTTTTTTAAATTACATCTAAATTAAATCTGCATTATTCTTGAAGGATAATTAACCAAATGATTATCTGCTATTCCATAATTCTTAATCAATCATAGAATGAAATAATAAAAGATTTATTCATTACAATTAATAAAACAAATAATTACTTTTTAGATTCTTTTGGAGGAACTAAAGAAAATCCAAGTTGTTTCATAAATGTTAAATCACTATACGCAATCCATTCACCGGTAATCTTATTATTTGAAAAGAAAATTACACTGAAGCCCGGTGTGGATATTTTTTTACTTTCCATTGGTGATTCCATATCTCCCGAATATGTTCCCTCTATTGTCCAGGTTCCAAGTAAAACAGTATCTCCAGTAAGAATTTTTTGCTCGATATTGACTGTGAAATCCGGGAACATTTTTCTTGTTTCCATAATTGCTTTTTTCAATGAATCAATTCCGATTAGGGGTTTAAATGTAGGATCAATTCTCAACTCAAAATTTTGAGTTACAATGGAATCGAGCTTATCTACATCACCGGTATTCCATACATCCACATAGGAATTAACTACTGGTTCAATGTTTACTTCTTTTTTCTGCTCTTGACACGCTGAGAACAGAAATACAAGGATTGAAAGAATCAGAGGAGAAAAAAAATAATTTTTTATACTAGACATAACACCCTCCATTAAAAATAAATTGTTGATTAAATATTATTACTCCTGTGGAGATTGTTAAGAAAGTATATCTAGAAGTGAAAATGAAAACAAAAACGCGCTCTAACACTCTCCGCCAAGTGCAGAACAAATATCTTTATTGAATTAAAAATTACTGGAAAATATTAGACAATATATTTGTAAGAATCAACTGTTGATAAATACTTTTTTCAGTAATATAATTTACCATTAGGGATAACCTTAAAAAAGAGACTATTAACTTCTAAAGCCTGTAAAATTGCTCCCCTGGTTTTTCTTTATTAATTTTACATTTCTTTTAGCGACTCAATTAAACAGCTGCAATATTTTATATGAAGAACGGTACAATCAAAAATCAATTAAATGATGTGAATAGTTTAAGCGGGAAGATTGCTCTGCCGATTCTTTTTGCAATCAGTTTTTCTCATATGCTTAACGATACAATGCAGTCGCTTATTCCGGCGATCTACCCGTTATTAAAGGATTCCTTTAACCTCGATTTTGTTCATATAGGTTTTATTACATTAACTTTCCAGCTAACCGCTTCCATATTTCAGCCCGCGGTTGGTCATTACACCGATAAAAAGCCTAAACCTTATTCACTTGCAGCCGGAATGGGCTTTACTCTTGCCGGGCTAGTACTTTTATCATTCTCACAAAGCTATGGAGTGATTTTAATTGCAGTTGGATTAATTGGCGTAGGTTCTTCAGTTTTTCACCCGGAAGCAGCGCGTGTTGCTTATCTGGTATCTTCCGAGAAACGCGGGACTGCACAATCAATATTCCAGCTTGGCGGGAGAATTGGAGCTTCAATCGGTCCATTGCTGGCTGCAATAGTAATTACCGGGTCAGGCATATCAAATATTATCTGGTTTTCAATTTTGGCACTTCTTGCAATGTCGGTATTAACAAAGGTTGGCGGATGGTACAAAAAGCATGCTTCACAAATTAAGCAAAGCAATTCATTAAAAGAAATCGAAGTTCATCCTACTATTTCAAAAAAGAAAATATCCTTTTCAATATTTATATTGCTTGTATTAATCTTTTCAAAATATTTTTATATAGCAAGCATATCGAGCTATCTTACTTTCTATTTAATATCAAAATTTAACGTTTCAATCCAAAGTTCACAGATTTTTCTGTTTGCTTTTTCTTTAGCAATCGTAATCGGGACAGTAATCGGCGGACCTTTAAGCGACCGTTTTGGAAGAAAATATATTATATGGATTTCAATACTTGGTTCTGCACCATTTACTCTTTTGTTACCGCATGCAGATCTTTTTTGGACAACTATTCTGTTAGTATGTGTTGGAATTATCCTGGCTTCTGCATTTCCTGCAATATTAGTTTATGCACAGGAATTGTTGCCAGCTAAAGTTGGGATGATCTCGGGATTATTCTATGGATTTGCTTTTGGGATGGGAGGCATAGGTTCGGCTGTCCTTGGTGAACTTGCAGATAAGACAAGCATATTTTTCGTTTACCAGATCTGTGCCTTTTTGCCTTTAATTGGTTTAATCACAGGCTTTCTTCCAAACCTTGAAAGACGTAAGCATAAAAAATCTAAATAATTTAAATATTCCTCAAAACTTTTATTTTTTATCAAACATTTAGTAGTATTAGAATTGATTTAAGCATAAGGATTAACGATCTTTGATTTAAGAAATAAAATAAATTCATTTGGTAGAACAGGGCAGCAAAATTCCGGGTAAAGAATTTAATAAAATAGTCATTGATGAAAAAAATTGAGACATTTTTTAAGAATATTTTACTTCGGCTTCTCCTATTTATTTCAAAGTTTAGTAGAAATAAAAAAGTAGAATCGTCAAATAAATCATCCAAAATATTGTTTATAAGATTGAATAGGATCGGTGATGCATTGGTAACTACTCCCCTTTTACATTTATTGAAAAAAAAGTTGAATCCTAAAATTTATATTCTTGCAGATAAAAAAAATTATTTTATTTATAGTAATAATCCTGATATCGATGAAATAGTTATATTCAAAAAAGGTTTTAAGGGAATAATAGAAGTCCTTAGTTTTATCAAGAAAGAAAATATTAACACGGTTGTTGATTTACATGACGACGTTTCCACAACCGTCAGCTATATCATTGCATTAAGCAGTGTAGAAAATAAGTTCGGATTAGAAAAAGAAAATAAAATTATATATAGTAAAACTGTTCCTAGATTAGATTCGAAGAGTATTCATGTAGTTACCAGACTGCTTGAGATTGCCAAATTGTTTAATGTAAGGATTGATAATTCAATAAACTGGATTGGTTATTATCCATTATACCAATCATCAAAAAAAGCAGAAGATTTTCTTAAAGAAACTTTTAAGCAAAAAAATTTTTTAATAGGAATGAACATTTCATCGGGAAGTGATGCACGGTTTTGGGGTGTTGAAAGATTTAAATCTTTAATTAAATTATTATTAAATTATAAAATACCTGCGGGACAATTAGAGTGGAATGTTTTAATTTTATCAGCGCCAAAAGATTTACATTATGCAAATGAAATGATTCAAGATAACTCAAACCCGGAAACTGACAGACAGGCTGCAATATTCAGTTCTGAAATTTTTGATGAGTTTGCTGCAATAATTTCAAATTTAAATATTCTGTTTACACCCGATACCGCAGCAGTTCATATTGCTGCAGCATTTCATATTCCGGTATTTGGTATTTATGTACATGATACCGATGATATGATCTGGTCACCTTACGGTGGTGATTTTGATTGTGTATCAACTAAAAATTCTAACCTGGGAAATATGGATTTTGAAGAAGTAAAAAATAAATTCGTACCTTTCCTGGAAAAAAGATTAACGGAGTTTTCTGTAAAATGATTAAACCTGTTCCGTCGTGTAAAAGATTTACCGGTTACAAACCTTGTTATCCCGATCATAACTGCTGGATGGATGGATGCAAAGACAATATTCCAATCGGGACAAAGATTTTAATTATTAATCTTGATGCAATGGGTGATGTATTGATGACTACTGCCCAGCTCCCGGCGTTAAAAAGGAAATTCCGCGAATCAACAATTTACTGGTTAACCTTAAAAATATCGGCACCGCTGCTTTTTAGTAATCAATATATTCACCAGGTTTTTTCTTACGATGCCGAATCATTGGCTATTTTAAATGAAATGGAATTCGATTATGTAATGAACGTAGACAAATCACAAAAAGCATGTGCATTAACAAATTCTCTTAAGGCAAAAAATAAACTTGGATTCGGATTAAACGAAGACGGGAAAATTATTCCGATTAACGAAGGAGCATCTTATAATTTTAATCTTGGGATGGATGATCATCTTAAATTCAGAATAAATCAACGAACCGGGCAGGATTATCTTGCCGAAACATTTGAACTGGAACATAAAAGAGATGAATATGTTTTTAATTTTACAGAAGAAGAAAAAGATTTTATTAGAAATTATAAAGACAAAACCGGTATAACTAAAAATGATTTTGTAGTTGGATTTAATACGGGCTGTGCGAATCTTTATCCAAATAAAAAGATGACAATCAAACAGCATATCAATTTGATAGAAAAATTATTAAGGTTGGAAAAATTTAAAATTGTGCTGCTGGGTGGGCCTGAAGATACTGAAAGAAATAATGAAATTTATTCACACTTCGTAGGAAAAATTATAAATACACCGACAAATTTAGGCGTAAGGCGCGGTGCATGTTTTGAAGATATTTCAAATTTAATTATAACCGGTGACTCTTTCGGAATGCATCTTGGAATTGCTTTGAAAAAATATATTATCGTTTGGTTTGGAGTAAGCTGCTGGACCGAAATTGATCTTTATGACCGCGGAATTAAAATTTACCAGGAAAATCTCTTTTGTTCTCCTTGCTGGAAAAAAGTCTGCCCATATAATCTTGAATGTATACAAATGATCGATTTAAATAAAATTATTGATGGGGTTAATTCATATTATGGAAGAAGAAATCTAAATGTTTTTGAATAGCAGTATAAATCCTTTCTCTTTTTCAAGAAGAATCGGAAGACCTTTGATATTGGATGGTGCAATGGGAAGCTTGCTGCAGCAGAGAGCGGAAAAAAAGGACGACAATCTCTGGATGTCAAAAGTAAGTATTGAACACCCGGATGTAATAGTTGAAATTCATAGGGAATATATCGAAGCTGGAGCAGATATAATTACAACGAATACTTTTAGAACAAATCCTGCAGCAACAAAAAATTCGGACGTCTCATCTGAGTTACTTGTTAAAAAGAACGTTGAATTGGCAAAGAGTGCGGTTAAGACTTACCCGGTTTTTGTAGCCGGTTCCAATGCGCCTGCTGAAGATTGTTACCAGGTAAAAAGAACTTTAACTCAAAAAGAACTTGAATTCAATCATCAAAAGCATATCGATTTGTTATTTGAAAACGGTGTCGATTTCATTTTGAATGAAACACACAGCCACTTTGATGAGATTAAAGTAATTTGTGAATATTGCAGTAAAAACGATTTCCCTTTTATACTAAGTTTGTTTTCCGTTGATGGATATAATTTGTTGGATGACTATAAAATAAAGAATGCAATTTATTTCATATTAAGTTTTAATCCTCTAGCAATTAGTTTTAACTGTATTAATTCAGAAGTTTTTTTAACTATATTAAACGAGGTGGAGTTTAATTTTAACTGGGGTGTTTATATGAATTTAGGTACCGGAGATTATACCGATGATATCATTAAGAATTCAATTTCACCAAGACATTATCAAAAATTATTAAAATCAGTTTTTAATAAAAAACCATCCTTTATTGGAGCGTGTTGTGGTTCAACTCCTTCACATATTCAGGAGTTAAGAGATCTTTTTAACGAATAAACCTTCTTAAAAAATATTGTTGAAATTAGAAAAAAATTAGTTCGAAAAATTAGTAAATACCACTTCAAAGCCAGCTCATGGAGAGAATTACATTAAATTCTTTTGCAAAAATTAACTTCGGGTTAAATATTATATCAAAACGTCCCGACGGGTACCATAATATTGAAACAATATTTTATCCTATTCAGCTGCACGATGAATTAATAATAAAAAAATCTAATAAATTTTCTTTTCAGAGTACCAATAAAAATTTAACGTCGGAATCAGATAACTTAATTATAAAAACTAAGAATCTGCTTGAAAAGCATATAAACAAAATTTTGCTGGTGGAAATTATTCTAAAAAAAAATATTCCTATTGGTGCAGGTTTGGGAGGCGGGAGTTCTAATGCTGCATCAACTTTACTTGCATTAAATAAATTGTTCAATTTAAATTTGTCCGGAAATGAATTATTTGATATTGCAGTACAACTTGGTTCGGATGTTCCTTTCTTTTTAGATCCAAAACCAATGTTTGCAGAAGAAAAAGGTGAGATTTTAAATCAGATAAATTTTAAAATTAAAAACCCGGTTTTAATTATAAATCCCGGAGTTCATGTTTCAACTCCATGGGCTTATGCTAAAGTTAATTCTAAAAAACCTGCTAATAGTTTAAATGAAATTATAAAAAATGAATTCAAAGATTTTTCAGAATTAAAAGGAATTGTTGTCAATGAATTTGAAGAAGTTGTATTTGAAGAATACCCGGAAGTCGGGAAAATAAAAAATGATTTATATAAACTTAGAGCTGAATTTGCGCTTATGACCGGAAGCGGTTCAACTTTATTCGGAATATTTTCTAATTTAGAAAAAGCAAAGACAGCAGAAAGAATTTTCTCAGAAAAATATTTTACATTTATTCATTTCGAAAGATAAATATTCACTTAAAATTCTGACTAAAATACAATTCATTATCTAAAGTTCACTCTATCAAACCCTTTGTCTTTAATAGCATAAGTTATAATATTTTCAAGGTTTCCCTCAACTCTTACAAGAGAAAGTTTATCATTTTCTATATTGATTACATACAACTTATTAATATCTTCATCCTGGTATTTAACATATATTCCGGTCAATTCATTTCGTTCAACATGCTTTACTATAAAATGCCAGTTTTCTTCCCTTAGTTTATTATCAATATCTTTGAAGAAAGAATAGTCGTAATGTTTATAATCCAAATTACTTTTTTTATAAACACCGATTTGAACTTCGGAGATATTGTTGAGAATTATTTCTGCTTCTTCATCATCATCATTAAGTTTTACAATAAGCCTTGCGAGTGATAAACCCAATGGACCAACAGAAAATTCTACATCTTTATAATATTTTTCATTAGTAGAATTCATTACCAAAGATTTTACTTCCCTAAAATCATTATCAACGCCAATGCATCCTGTAAAAACTGATGACGATAATATTAATATAACCGGGATTAAAAAATATTTGGCTTTCATGTTAATCCTCTTTCTTTTTATGAATTTTCCCAAGTGAGGGGATATCAAATTTGGCACCCAGTCTTCCAATGCTTTCAAGATTAATTTTTCCAACAATATTTACAAATGATGCCTCACCGTCCTTTTGATATGTTGTAACTGCAAGCCCGTAAATGGTATTATCGGAATTAGATGATTTAATAAATACATTAGTATATTCGCCGTGGCTTTTAACATATACAATCCTGTCCCAGTTTTTTGAAACCAGCTTTTTGTTTATGCTTTCCATTTTCTGGATCAGTTCGTCTTTATTTTTTTCCGGACTCATAAATGAATTTACCTTTACAAGCTTAAGCCCGCTTAATAGATCATATAAAGCCGTATCACTATTTTTTGTTGCATTGGCAACCAGTTTTAATAAATTACTTTCTACAAGCACTTCTGTAACATCACTATCGTCTTGAAATTTTGACAGATCACCAAAATCTACATAACCCGGATCGTTCGAATAATCATATTTTTCCTGTGCAGGCAAGTTTATTGAGAAGAACAAGATTACAACCGGAAATAATTTTATTAAATTTTTCATTTTTTCATCCTCCTTTAAAAAGATCGTTAATTGTTGAAATTCCTTCGTGAACCGGTTTCGCAACCTGTTCCTTTAGAATATCATATTCTACTTTGTTTGCAGTTCTATAAAAAATTTTATTAACCAGTACAAGCGATTGCTTTACCTGCTTTTCAGCCAATTTAATTTGTGCTTCGGAATATTGATTATCATTAGTTTTGTTAAATAAAATGAAGAACAACATCCCGGAGATCAAAATCAAAACTGCCGCAGCAGTTAAAACCGGTTTGTATAAAAGAGCATATAAAAATTTTATTACAGGTGAAAATAAATTATTTTCTTTAAGAGTTTTATTTTTTACGTTTTCTAAAATATCAACCGGGCATTCGTCTTGTTCAAGTGAGCGAATAGCTCTTGCAGTAACTATATATTCCGATAGCAGTCTTTTAACTTCATTATTTCTTGAAGCTAAGAGATTAATTCTAATCTTATCTAAAAAATTCGAATCACCGTAAGCGACAGAAATAATTCTATCCAGAAGGTTTTCATTAATTTGGAATTGGGATTTCATCTTTTAATAATTTTAATTCTTTTTGGAGTTTAATTCTTGCCCGCATTAAATAAACTTTCACACTGTTTAAGGGCAAATCCAATGCCTTGCTAATTTCTTTATATTTCATTCCCTGTAATTGATACATAACAAAAATGCTTTTTAAATTTACCGGCAAATTTTCAATAGCTTCCTTTAATCTCTGGTTTAAATTCTCTCTTGAAATCATCAGTTCGGGATTATTTAAATCGTTAACATTTGTGTATGTTTCCTCAAAAATATTATCTATCTCAAGTTCTCTTTTTAACGAAATGTTACGACGTCTTAAATAATCAATACAAAGATTATGAGTCATTTTCATTACATAAGAGCTTGCGGCATTCATATTAAAGCTATCCAAATTTTTCCATAATTTTATTAGAACTTCCTGAGTAACATCATCCGCATCCATACGGTTTTTAAGCATATAAATCGAATAATTGTAAACTCTATTCTTAAACTGTTTAAGAAGCAGCTTATATTTTAGATTGCTAAGCATCTTTAACATAAAGACGAATTAATTTTAATAATTGTTACAACTTTTGGGAGGCTGAGAAAAATTATTATTCATCCCCAAAATCTAAGTGCATTATATCTTTTAATTAACTAATAAAGAATGGAAATTACTTAAGCGGAAAGAATTTAAAACGAATGGTATTATATGTTTTTTAATTCCAGATAATAGTCGATTATTATCTTAGTTAAAAATCAGTTTCGTAAAATGCAGAGATGCCCCGGTTAGAGATCTTTCATTTATAAAAATTAATTTCGAAATTAAATCATTTACTTAAAGACGAAGAGTCCGGTAAAAGATTAAAATGCAATTTCAGACCATATTGTCCATTGCGTAGACTGATGAATAATTAATATGATTAAATATTAAAAGCGATTCGGAAATATTATTATATTTTAAATTGGAAGATTTGTATAGAAGTTTAAGATTTCCCTAAAATTTTTACTTAACTGTATTAAGATTTTATTTGAAGGTCAATTATATCAATTTTTCTTTTTAATTCTCTTGAAATAATCATCAGCAGATGAAATAAATTTTTCAGCTTCTTCTTTCCTTTCACTCTTTTTTAAGAGTTTACCTATCTCGGTTGAAGTTTCCGCTTCATTGTATTTATTATCCATATCTTTATTCAACCTAATGCTATTTTCAAACAGTTCTTCGGAAAGCTGAAAATTTTCCAGATCGTTTTGTATCATTCCCTTTATCTTATATATGTCGGCTATAGAAAGCGTATCATTAATTTTATATGCTATTTCCATTGCTTTATTTGTATAAGCATCTGCCAGAGCAAAATTTTTCAATTTTGTATATATAAATGCTTTACCAATATATGCTACTGCACAATTAGATAGGTAATCATTATCGAGAGATATTGTTATGCATTTATTAAATTCATCAAGGGCTGCATCATAGTTTTCAAGTCTTGTGTATAACATTCCTATGTTATGATATACACGTGACAAACGACGATTATCATTTAACCTTTCAAATTTTTCTACAGATTTTTTACAGTTCCAGACAGCCTTTTCATAATCTCCCTGGATTGCATTAATAATCCCCAAATTTGTTAAAATCATTGCATGCGACAATAAATCTTCTTCATCTTTTAAATAAGTTAAAGCATTTTCCAGGTGTTCCTGTGCTTTATCAAATTCTCCCTTTTCCCCGTAAAGTGTACCAAGCATATTTTCACACTTTGCTATACCAGATTTGTTTTCATTTGATTGGAACATCTTCATAGCTTCCGAGACATAATAATTGCAATCATCCCAGTAAGCTTGTGCCCAATGAATCCTGGAAATCATCAAATTTGTTTCGGCAATTATTTGCGGATATTTATTTTCTGTATTCAACCTTTTCAATAGATCTTCTGCTATTTCAAGAGAAAATGAATTTTCGCCGGCAAATAACATTAGTTGAGACAACTCCAGGACTAAACTAAAATATTTTTCTGCCGGTAATAGCCTTTCACAATCTGTTATTACCTTATCAATAAGTAAACGGTACTTGGTCCCTTTTGGAAGTTCGTATTCTACCTGTTCTTTTTCCGCTTTGGATAGGGATAATTCTTCATTGGTTTTTACAGTAATATCTTCTTCAAGTACTTTAATAAAATCCCCTGCGTCAGTATCCGTCATGTAACTGTTGATCAGATTTTTAATATCATTAACTATATTTGAACTATTATTTTCCATTTTATTCTTTAGGATTAAAATCTAATTACACTACTTTAAAGTCCAGAACATCCTCAATCCTTTTAACCTTTACTGAGGATTTTATTTTCTTGTAATAATCTAGTGCATTTTTCAGACTTGAGCGTTTTGAAGTTGAATTATTTAATTCTCTATAAAGTATCCCTAACTCGACATATGTTTCAGCAGTATTCATTTCATTTTTTAATGCACTGTTTATTCTAATACTGTTTAAGAAATGACTTTCAGCAACTTCAAAGTTTTTCAATTCTCTTTCAATAATTCCTTTTACCTTATATATATCTGCAAGAGTTGTTTTATCATTTAAATCATGACTTATTTCCAGAGCTTTATCGGCAAACTCTGAAGCATAATAAAAAGCTTTTGTTGGAATTAACACCCTTGATTTTGCAAGATAAAGCAGGCATAGAATTGAAAGAAAATGGTGTTGCTTGGCAATCTCAATTCCTTCATCTAAAGAAGAAATTGCAGATAAATAATCTTCTGCTTCAAAATAAACTAAACTAAGACTAAGAGTAACATTTGCTAAGTTTTTAAAATTCTGAAGTTCTTTAAATATTTTCTGAGCTTTTTTCAAATGATTAAGAGCATCATCCGAATTCTCTTCCATATGATCTATTATACCTAAATTTGTTTCCAATTCAGCAGCAAATTCTAATTCAGTTTGCGGATCGATTAAAGATATGCTCAGTTGAAAATGTTTTTTTGCGTTTACAATATCACCGAGCTCTCCATTAATAGTTCCTACCAGGTTTTCACATACAGCAACACCAAGATTATCGTTTGCGTCTTTGTATAATTCTTCAGCCTCAGCAATTATATTTAAACCTCTTGACCAATTTCCTCTTTTGATATGAACGTTTGCCAACCCCGTTAAAGATTCAGCTTTATAAGTTTTCGCTAAACCGGAACTGCATAGATTTGCTTTTTTAAAGACTTCGGCGGCCAAATTTAATTTGCCGCCGGATATACATACTTTTCCAAGTTCGATCAAAAATTTACAGAACTTACTTGCTTCCAAGTTTTTCTCTGAGAACGTAATAGTTCTATCTATTTTGATTCTTTCATTATAAGTGCCAATATTTATTTGGAGCTGATCTTTGTAAAAATTATTAATCTTTTCAGATACTCCATTTACTTCTTTTTCAGGATAATCTATACTCAGATTAATGTTGCCGCAACAATCATCTCCAAGATATTCTTTAAGAAGCTTATCTAATTCTATATCAAATGTATGGTTTAAGTTCGACATTTTTTTCTTCTTTGAAAAAATTAGTTAATAAAGCCCCAGCGTGAAAAATGGGGTAATTCTGCATTGACAATCTGTAATTTACCGGACTGCTTGTCAACATAAATACTCTGGTATTTTGCTTTATAATAATTACCATCGGGTGCCATGTATACAAAGCTGACTGTAGACGGATCTACATTGCTCAGGTCTATACCTTGAATTGTTAAATTATAAATAACAGGTTTTGCCCATGTACCGGAAGGTGTAAACGTAGCGGCTCCGAAATCATCATTAATAGACATTGTTACATACCTTGAACCGGTAAATGAATATCGCTGGAATCTTGCGTTTGCAGTAATTGATATCCATCCAAAAGGACCGCCTGCGTAGCCGGTATTAATCTCTAATAAAGATTCATCATCTCCTTCTATAATTTTACCAACAGTGATATCTTTCTTAAGTGCCTGATTTTGATTAGCTGGTAAAGTAATCCAGTTTGGATTGGTTACTAATTCATCATTATTTATATTATTTCCAACCGGTGAAAGAATATTTGATTCATCGGTACAGCCAATAACAAATAATAACAGAATCGCAATAATTGATAAATATTTATACATCGTTTATTCCTTCTATTTTTTATTTCACATTTTTTTATTTGTTTCTCATTATACAACGCAAATACCATTAAACAACTTGTAAATTTTACTTATTGATTTTTTTACAAAATTGCATTCGGTAATAAATTCTTAATGATTTTGTAAGAGTTACTGTAATAATCTTGTACCTTGTTTTATGATGATACACTATATTAAAACATTTTAATTTTAAGCTTTATTTCAACAATTTTAATTTGGGTAGGATGTGGTTAAAAAAAGGACTTAGATTATTCCTAATTTATGAGACACTGTTATAAAGGTTTATTTGCAGGAGAAATTTTTTTGATGATTCTAAAGAGATTCATTCTTATTTTTGATTAGGAAACGAAAAACTTTTTTAATATAGTTACATATTTGAAACAATTAATCTTAACTATCAAAAACAGCGGGAAATCAAAACAATGAAAGGGCATGAAAATATATCAAAAGATAATGTGGATAAGAATAAAGAATATTTTTCTGAGTTAATTGAACTTTTCCCATCAGGATTTTTTGTTTTGGATCAGGAAGAAATAATAATAGATGTAAACAGATTAGGACAATCTTTAGTCGGGGAAAATAAAGAAGAAATTTTAGGGAAAAATTTTTCCAAATTTGTTATTGAAAATGATCAGAATCAATTTCAAAAGATATTGGAAAAAGCAATTCAAACTTCACAAGCACAGACTATAGAGATGACAATTAAAGTTACCGGCAATAATTATTTTCCTTCCTTTACAATAATTAAATACAAAGTACTCCCGAATATTGAAAAAGGATTCTACTTTTTAACCATAGTCGACTTTACGCAACAAAAAGTAAAAGAGGAATTAATCAGAGATAGTGAAGCAAGATTTGAAAATATGGCGAATACGGCTCCTGTTATGATATGGATTGCCGATGTTGAAGGATTGTTTAGCTTTGTTAACAAAGTTTGGCTTGAATATTCGGGAGATAAAATCGGGGATCAATTAGGTATGAATTGGCTAAAAAATGTTCATCCGGAAGATCTGGAAAATTTATTGAATAATTACAGGAATGCATTTAGAACCAGAAATCCATTTACATTCGAATTTAAGTTTAGAGGTAAAAACGGTAAATACGAATGGATGATGATTAAAGGAACACCCCGCCGGAGCCGTGATAATATCTTTATGGGATTTATTGGTTCCTGCACTAACATTAATGCACAAAAAGAATTCGAAGAGAAAATCAAAAAAGTAAACTCAGAACTAGTTGAAATTAATGCTGCAAAAGATAAATTCTTTTCGATTATTTCACATGATTTAAGAAGCCCGTTGGGCGGATTAATGCAAATTCTAGAAATACTTGATGAATCTTATGAATCACTTGAAAAAGAAGAAAAGCTGCAGATTATTTCTGAAGCATCAAAAACTTCAAAAATGGTCTTTACTCTTATGGAAAATCTTCTTGAATGGTCAAGAATACAAACAGGAAAAATTCCTTACGAACCTAAAACAATAAAATTAATTCCGTTCATAAATGAACTTGAATCTTTATATAATCAGAATTTGAAAAACAAACAGGTAACATTCCAGGTAAATATAGAACCAGAAATATCTGTTTTTGCAGATATTAAAATGACAAATACCATTTTAAGAAATCTAATTTCAAATGCAATAAAATTTTCTAATCCCGGCGGTTCTATTTCAGTCTCATCAGAATCAAGCAAAGATTCTATAACAATAAAAGTGAAGGATACCGGTGTCGGAATAGAAGAAAAATATCTTGACAAATTGTTTAAAACGGATGTTAATTATTCAACAGAAGGAACTGCAAAAGAAAAGGGTACGGGTTTAGGTTTGGTACTTTGTAAGGAATTAGTGGAAAAGCAGGGAGGGAAAATTTGGGTTGAAAGTAAAAAGAACCTCGGTTCAACTTTTTATTTTACACTGCCTGCTGGAAAACAATAATTTTTTTTGTGAAAATTTAATATTTATTTTTATTTTTCCTCATCTCTTCAACCAGCTTATTCCCTTGATCCCAGACACGAATATCGATCCGTTTCATATTATGAAGCTTCATTGCAGTTATAAAATCATATTTTAATGCCAGTGAACGGCAATCTGCAGCACGACATAATACCGGAGCATTATCGTGAATGCTGCAGCCGTTTTCAATTAAATAAATACAATCACTATTCTGTTTATGTGCTATCATTAATGCCCCAGGTATATAAGGATGAGGTTCTGCATGATAATCTTTATCAAGATCTTCCTTCTCTATCTTTACAGCATCACCTTCACAGCAAAGAGTGCAACCATTGCAGGGGACATAGACTGTTTTAAGTTTCTTTGCCATACTTTCCCCAAAAGAATTAAATAATGATATAAAATATTTAATAAATGATTCACATATAATATTCTTTGAGATCTCAACTATAAAAATGCAGAAAAATTTTTTAATCTATTCAATCCTTCTGCCATTTTTAACTTCTATTTCTTTTAAAAGATGAGGAAAATCGGTTTGAATTCCACCGACACCTAATTTAACTAGGCAATCGAGCTCTTTTTTCTTGTTGACTGTCCCCCAATTAGATAACTGATTTTAGAATCAGGATTTTTTTTATTGTATCTGTATCTAAGTTTTACATCATAGCTAATAATTCGTCTGTAAGTTGTCCAATTAGCAATTGTGATTTTTCTTGGTCTGAATGCAATCGCAAATTTATTCCCATGATGAATAGCGGCTTTTACACCGCTAAACCTCCATGGTTTTAATACTAATCCAAAATTGGATTCCTCATCCAGGCTGTAGTTGAAACCGGGGAATTCTTTTTTCATTTTTTTTAAAACTTCAGTGTGAAATGTTTCTATAACCGAATTATATGTAATATTATATCTGGATAATAAACCGGATAATTTCTTCAAAATTATTGGAGCTAATATGCTGTCTTCAGAAGGAGTCTTAATATTGAAAAAACATACTTTAATCTCTTTTTGTTCATAGACCATTTCAAAAAATCCTCCAGAGTTGGTTTTTCTGCTTTGGAAGAATTACTATTTCCACCCCGTTTCTTGTAATCAAAATTCTCCATAAACTCATGCAGGGTAAGTTCACTTATTTTTTTCCTAAACGGATTTATCAAACCGGGAGGATGCGGCTTATAAGCAACCCATGGTTCAAATCCGGATTCACGAAGAATAGCTTTTGGTGCATTTGGATTCCAATCATGCCATATTTTGAGGAAGTGAAAGGGAAAAACCCCCGTTTGCTGAAATCAGGAAATAGGCAAAAAGAAGAGTATGAAGCTTTATGGAAGACAATTCTTGATAAGAAAGACTGGCACGGAGAATTTCTAAACAGGAAGAAGAACAAGGAATTATACTGGGAATCGGCATCAATCTCCCCTATCCTAAATGAGCGAGGAGATATTATTAATTTTATTGCTGTAAAAGAAGATATAACTACTCGTAAAAAGATGACTGAAGAACTTATAGAAGCAAAAGAAAAAGCCGAGGAAATGAACAGGATTAAATCTTATTTCTTTGCAAATATGATTCATGAACTTAGAACCCCGTTTGTAGGTATAGTGGGTTTTTCCGAATTGCTTGCCGAATCAATTCAAAATCAAAAAGAAAAGGATATGGCTAAAACTATATTAAGATCTTCTAAAAGACTAACCGATACCTTAAACAAAATATTAGACATCACTAAGCTCGAATTTGATAAAATAGATATAAAACAGAGTGCAGTCAACATCTCCAAGGTTATTGAGACAATTGTTGCTTTAAATTCTAAATCTGCTTTGCAGTATAATGCCCAGATCAAAATTACAAATAAATGCCAAAATAAAATTTTTAAAACCGATGAAAATAATCGCCATAACAGCATATGCTTCAAAAGAAGATAGAGATGAATTTTTATCTAAAGGATTTTCACATTATATATCAAAGCCGTTTTCGTCAAAGGATTTAATTAATCTATTAAAAAATATCTAAGTTTAAAGCATTTCAATTTGATTTTATTTTTCAAAACATAAATATTCATATCATCACCAAATATGAAGAAAGCCGGAAAACTAAAAGTTAATAAAAGTAAAACCAAAAAAGAAGATTTCTTCGATAGGGTTTACAAAATTGTTGCAGAGATCCCTTACGGTAAAGTTGTAACTTACGGTGATATAGCTGAAGCCTGCGGAATAAGATCTTCTGCTCGAACTGTTGGCTGGGCCTTAAATGGCACAAAAAATTCAGGACTCCCCTGCCATCGCGTTGTTAACAGGTTTGGAGCATTGACTGGTAAGATGCACTTTGGCAGTTCTGATTTAATGAAAGATCTTTTATTATCGGAAGGAATCGAATTTGATGAAAATGATTGTGTGATATTAGAAAAATATTTATGGAAGCCAAAACATATTAAAGAAAAATCAAAAAGATTAAAATAACTTTAACAAGTACAAATGATATAATTTAAATTCCATTTAGTAGTGATTTGAATAATATTTTTATAAATTTAATACAAATTGGATCAAAATATTATTATTGATATTTTTGAAAACACTATTCCCAATTTAAGTAAGGAAAGGATTAATGCCGATAAGTTGAATTATAGGGAAAAATTAAGGCTTAAAAGAAGTTTGATATAATTGTTAAAAAATATAGGGAAGTATAATGATCACAAAAGGATCTATTGAAAAATTTTTTTCTGGGAGGAATATAGCTGTTGTTGGGGCTTCAAGGAATAATAAAAAATTTGGAAACTCTGCTTATCGTTATTTTAAAGTAAAAGGATATAACGTGTTTCCTGTTAATCCTAATGCAGAAAAAATTGATGGCGATACATGCTATAAAAATCTTAATGAAATCCCGGCAAATATTGAAAGCGCCTTAATAGTCTTACCACCCGACAAAGTTGAGGATGTAGTGAAACTTGCTCATGAAAAAAACATTAATAATATCTGGCTGCAGAACGGAGCAGAATCAGAAGAAGCGATAAAATTTTGTAATGAAAAAGAAATGAATGTAGTCTACAAAGAATGTGTCCTGATGTTTACCGAACCCTCATCGTTTCCTCATAATTTTCACCGGTTTGTTAACAAAATTATTGGGAAAGCACCTAAATAATATTTTTTGATAAAGGTAAGATTGGAATTTTTACTGCCAATCCGAATACCTGTTAACTTTAATTGATGAAATCCCTGTATTGAAAGATAAGTAGATCTTGTTTGAAGCAGTATCAAAATTGGTGGTTCTGAAAAGTCCTGAAGTTATTTTGTCAAATCCGTTAAAATGTTTATTTGATAAGACCGTTTCTGATTGTATTTCACACCCCGAAGATTCGGGTACTAAAATTTCGATAGAAGAAACACCGGCTTCCAGGTGAAACTTAATACTATCATTCTTGTCCCCTAATCTAACTTTCAATTTGGCAGCACCCATCCCGATATCAACATTTTCAATTTTATATGGGGATAAATCCAAATAAACACCTGCAGCACCCATTTTAAAATCCAAATTCCAGACGGGACCGGTGTTTAATTTCATCTCCACATCGTTAATTAATTTTCCATGCCCGAATGGAAAATGTTTTTCCCTCATAAAAAAATTTATATTTGCGTTATTACCATAAGTATCAGTATTAATTGAATAATTGTTTTTTACACCTGCCGTACGTGCGGAAAATAATCCTTCCGAAGTTCCGTTTATTTCAAAATGCCCCGCACCGGATTCAAATTCAAGCTTGGAATCTTTAACATTTAAATTGAAAGGTTCGAAATAATTAGTTGTATCTACATTTGAATCATTATCTATAACTATACCGGTAAATGATCTGCCGTTTTCATAATGAACGACATCAAAGAAAAAATTAAAAGTAGAAAAAATTGTTAATGCTATTAATACAGCGAGTAATGCTATAATAAATCCTTTTACAAACCTGTTATCTTTTACAAACAAAGATAATCCCCAAAGAATAAGAACCACAGGCCAGAGTTTTGCAAGTGTTTCCCAATCAAAGTATATGTATGTAAAATTATTTAGGAGTATCAAACCTCCAAGGGCGATAAAAAAGATCCCCCAAAATATGTGACTGTTTTTCATATTAATTTATTTTTGAATTAATTAGTAATCCTATTCCCACAGCAATAAGAATTAAAGGGAAGAAATCGGAAAAGTGAATCCGCGGAATAAAATTATCCGCTAAAAAGATCAAACCTAAAACAACTAAAATGACACCGGTTATTGTAGATCTTTTCTGTCTTCGCTCATCAATACTTCTTTGATACTCTGTATTTGTATTTGTATTTGTTTGAGAAAAGTTAGGTGCTTCACCTTCTTCTTTTTTTTCTTCACCTTTTCCCATATAAAATGCCCAGGGTTCTTCGGGAACTACAATCCAAAGAATAATATACGCTAAAATACCGGATCCGCCTAAAAAAAGAGAAACAATGAATATTATTCTAACAAGTGTAGGATCAATATCAAAATATTCGCCCAAACCACCTGCTACCCCGCCAATCATTTTATCTTTCCTGGAACGATATAATTTTTTGTTCATTTTAGTAACTTAATTTAAACTTACAATTTCCAATGTAATTTTAATAAAAAAATTCGGGATCTTGTAATGAAATATTATTGCCGGTAAAAAAGTTTGAATTGCGGAAAACCACACTTATAGATGGAATTAAATCTATTATTATATTTTTTACCAAAAATTGGATTAATGAAGTAAAATTAGAGTGTAAAACAACCAACATCGCATGGATGCATGATCGGTATGGTTGCATGCTCTTGAACTTACTCTTTTATAATTACGTTATAATTTCGTGAATCTTCTTTATTCAAAATCGACCGATTTGTGATTTACTCTAATTATCTTGCATTGTAAGAACTTGATTACTTTTATATTTTTGTGGAAAAGATTTACATATCCGCAAAAGGATCAAGATGAAAATAGCACTTTGTCAGATAAATACAATAATTGGTGATCTGGAATTCAATAAAAAGAAAATCTTAGAAGGCTATCAAAAAGGAATAAATGATGGAGCTGACCTGGTGATATTCCCGGAATTGGCACTTATCGGATATCCTCCTTTGGATTTAGTTGAAAAGGAGGAATTCAGAAATGCGGTTTCTGCTGCATCCAATGAGATTGCCGGAATTACATCAGGAACCGGATTAATTTTTGGAACCATTACCGAAGATAATGATAGGATTGGAACAGATATTCACAACTCTGCTGTTTTATGTTATAATGGTAAAATCCAATTTGTCCAGCATAAATCTTTAATTCCAAATTATGATGTTTTTGATGAAATGAGATATTTCGATCCGGCAAAGGATATTTTTACTTATGAATTTAAAGGAGAAAAACTGGGAATATCAATTTGTGAAGATATCTGGAATGATGCCGATTACTGGTATAAAAGAAGATACAGCACGGACCCGGTAAAGAAAATAATAGAAAAAGGTGCTACCATTTTGGTTAATATTTCCGCAAGCCCTTATTCTTACGGCAAAAGAGAGCAGAGAAAAGAGATGCTTTCCGTGCTGACAAAGAATGAAAATATTCCTTTGGCTTATGTCTGTACAGTTGGAGCACAAACAGAATTAATTTTTGACGGTGCAAGTATGTGCTTTAATAAAAAAGGTGAACTGGTTTTGCTTGGCGATATCTATAATGAAGACTATTTCATTTTTGATACGGACAAAAAATATACTTCGATAGATAAATCAGAAGAAAGTTTTGAAAAAGAAGTGCTTTCGGCATTGATATTCGGAGTAAAAGAGTACTGTGATAAATTAAAATTTAAAGAAGTTGTTTTAGGATTAAGCGGCGGTATTGATTCCGCACTTATTGCTTATATTGCAGTTCAGGCTTTGGGTAAAGAAAACGTTCATGTAATTCTTATGCCCTCTCAATATTCAACCGAAGGGAGTATAAAAGATGCGGAGAAACTAATTAAGAATTTAGGCATCTCATCTGAAAATATTTCAATTCAACCTGTTTTTGATAAGGCTCTGGAAATGCTTGAACCGGCTTTTAAAAATTTACCGATGAATATTACGGAAGAAAATATTCAGGCAAGAATTAGAAGCATTTATTTAATGGCATTTACCAACAAATTTAGTTACCTGCTGTTAACCACAGGAAATAAATCGGAAATGGCAGTCGGATATTGCACGCTTTACGGAGATATGAGTGGCGGTCTTGCAGTAATCGCGGATGTGTATAAAACCGATGTTTATAAAATAGTCAACTATATAAATAGGGATAAAGAAATAATTCCTCAGGAAATAATTACAAAAGCTCCCTCTGCAGAATTAAAACATGAACAGAAAGATGAGGATTCTCTTCCGCCTTATCATTTACTTGATAGGATATTAAAAATGTATCTGGAAGAGAATAAAGAATTTAAAGAAATATCCGAAATTATCGGGGATGAAAATGTAGTGAGAGATGTTTTGAGATTAGTCGATTTAAACGAATTTAAAAGAAAACAGGCTGCTCCTGCTTTAAGAGTTTCGAAAAAGGCCTTCGGGTTTGGAAGAAGGTACCCGATTGTTCAAGGCTGGAGAAAAAATATGCCGCAGCCGGCACCAATTGTTAAATAACATAAATTATAATTATGAAAACGAAATTATCAATATTATTATTTGCCGTTTTATTTTTTACCTCATTAAGCTATCCCCAATTCGGTATAAAGAATAATCTAGTAAAGATTAAAACATATAGATCTTTCGATAAAGTTTACCCAGGCGGCGAAATAAAATTAGCTGTGAAAGCAAAGATTGACAGCTCGTGGCATATTAATTCCAACAAACCGTACGATGATTATCTTATCCCTACTAAGTTGACAATAGAAAATAAAGATTTTAATATAGAGAAGACTTTATATCCGAAGGCACATGATTTAATATTAGCTTTTTCAGATAATCCTTTATCTGTATGGCAGGACGATATTTTAATAGCAAGTCTTGTTAAAGTTAATAAAAATTTGTCCCCGGGAGAACACCCGGTTGTTGTTACATTAAATTATCAAGCGTGCAATAATGCAACATGTTTACCTCCGACCTCAGTGAAAGACACAATTAACATTGAAGTTGCAAAAAGTACCTCGGCCATAAGTGAAATCAACCAGGATATTTTTAAAGATATTGATTTAAGCTACTCTTCATTAGCTTCAAATAATGAAAGCAGTAGCAATTCAATTTCTTCCACTTTACAAAGTTCGGGTTTATTGCTCGGATTAATTTTTGTTTTTCTCGGCGGACTAGCTTTAAATCTAACACCGTGTGTTTATCCCCTTATCCCTATTACAATTGGCTACTTCGGCGGGCAGAGCGAAGGAAGCACAAAAAAGCTTTTCTTTATGGGATTGATGTTCCTGGTCGGAATGTCGATTACATATTCCGTAATTGGAGTAGTTACATCATTAACCGGGTCAGTCTTCGGCTCACTGCTTCAAAATACTTTTGTAATAATTTTTGTTGCCCTGGTCTTTGTAATTCTTTCATTAAGCATGTTTGGCGTATACGAGTTTAAACTGCCTAATGCTTTAGTTGCAAAAGCCGGAGGTGCAAAGGGTGGATTGTACGGTGCTTTCTTTATGGGCTTAACAATGGGAATTGTTGCCGCTCCCTGCATCGGTCCCTTTGTTTTAGGATTGGTAACCTATGTTGCTGCAAAAGGAGATCCTCTTTACGGCTTTTTAATGTTTTTTGTTTTATCGCTTGGATTAGGATTTCCTTATCTATTCCTAGCAATATTTTCAGGTAAAATTAAAAAGCTGCCGAGAGCCGGTGAATGGATGGATGGTGTAAAACATGTTTTCGGATTTATACTTCTTGGAATGGCAATTTATTTTCTTGTCCCAATACTGCCGGAATCATTTTCCGGTTTTGTTCTGCCGGTTTATATGATTTTAGCAGCTTTATATCTTTTGTTTGTTGATAAATTAGCTAATAAGGTTAAAGTATTTAGAATTTTTAAAATAGCCTTTTCAGTAATTTTAATCCTGGTTGCTGTTTATGCTTTAATCCCATCCGAAAAACAATCAATCGACTGGCGGCATTACTCGAATAATATTGCACTATCTAATACCGATAAGCCAATTATAATTGACTTTTATGCCGATTGGTGCATACCCTGCAAAGAGCTTGATGCATCTACTTTTTCAAATCCGAATGTTATAAAAGCTTCTAAAGAATATATTACATTAAAAGCAGATATGACAAAATCATTATCTCCCGAAGTAGAATCATTAAGAAATAAATTCAATATTGTCGGAGTTCCTACGGTTCTAATTCTTAATAAAAAAGGGGATGAAGTGAAAAGAATTACCGGTTTTGTTAATGCAGATGAGTTCTATAAAATTATTAAAAATGTTGATTGAATTCCAGAACGATATTACAAAATAAAAAATTCTTGATTAAATGAATTTTTATCCAAGCTTTAAGAAAAAAATCATTGATTAGTTTTATTCTATTTGTTTCATATTTATAGTCTTAACTTTATAAAATACTTTCTTGAATAAATAGTTAATCCAATTGTTAAAATTAATGGGATGCCGAAAATTAAAGATAAATGAATACTCTCCAATGGTATATTCAATAACGCGTTAGCTTCTGTTGGGGGAAATTTTAATATTGTAATAATTTCTGTTAAATTCGATGAAAATAATGTTATAATTAAAGATATTATGAAAAAACTAAAATATATTACTGATGCCCACCAGGATAACAACTTATAATTTATTGTCCCGACAATAAGTGCTATTAGGTACAATATTGATATTGTAATAGTTATTGCTCCTTCAATACCAAATAACCAGTTACCAAAGAATGGAAAAATACCCTTGAATAAAAGTAAAAGATGGAGTACTAAAATATAGAATAAATATAATGTGATAATTACTAATAATGGAACCGGATATTTTCGAATTATATTAAAATTATTCTCATTGTTAAGTAATATTAACGAAGTAGTCTTGCTTTTATAAAATTTTATTAAAAGATAAGGAATTAATGTATAAAGCAGGATGCAAAGGATAATGCTAAATAAAACAATTAAAACCGAAGGCTGTTTTGTAGAGACAAAGACAAATAGAAAGAAGGCTAAAATTGGAAGTCCGATAATCAACCAAACCCACAAGAAAGTCAAAGAGACCTTCTGAATCCATTTTTTTTTCTTTAAGTGTCCATACCCAAGAGGGATAAATATTGCTGCAATTATGTAATAACCTATAATCTGTACAGCAATACTGCCGAACATAAATGAACCGAAACCAAAACCTTCATAATAGAATCTGCCGCCTTCGGTAAAAAAATAATAGCTGTATATTTCCAAAGGTGCAAAGAAAGCGGTAATAATTCCAATAATGATCAAAATTATGCCGATAAAATTAATAAGATACTGGTTTACAATATTTCCATCTTCTCTCATAATTTATCTAATTAATGTTATTTGCAAATTAATCAACCACATGTTTTTGATTTCAGAACTAATTCATTACGCTGTAATATATATTACTTTTATGGCCATTCTAGATTTAATAGTATGATTATTCCTTAGCATTAACATATAGATAAATAAGCCCGATAATACCGTGCACTAACAAGAATATAGGAAGAAATGATAAAAATATATTTGGTCTATTCAGTGGAACAAAATTCATGGGCAGCAAAGATATATCAATTAAATAAAACAGGATGATCAGACCGGAAAATGTAATTACAGAATATAAAAGTATTAAGTAATTCTGTTTCCAGGGGCAATTCATTTTTTGAAATACGCTCCATTTTTAAAACTATTGGTCTTAATGCCCCTACAACTCCAAATGCCATACCTCTATAACCAAATAAATATACCATGAAAGTCCAAGTGAGACACCAAATTATTTGAAAAGCATATGCCAAAGGTAAATTTATATATCTGGACATAATTTATCTTATTATTCTTATTATAATATTTTGATTGTAATAATATGAAGAGAAGTTAGTCTGAAATTTTTCAGAATTTAGAATAGTGTTGATCAAAACTTTTAATCGCATTCCCCAAAACTCCTCATGTCCATTACAAATAAACTTTTTTTATTATTAATAGGCAAGGAAATTTCAAGTTTTTTTATAAATCATTTTATGAGATAATAGAAGCTTTTCTTTGTCTTTTATGAATTTTTCTATTTAATTTACAAACCGGCTATCGATTTAAAATCAGATTAAAGGGCTCTTTTTTCACATTTTTATAATCAAAAAAAATCAAATAGAATGATTAAGATCAGACAGCTATTAAAATCGGAAATAAATCTATTAAAAAATTTTCCGCCGGAAGATTGGAACATGGATCTCCCCGATCTTATCTCATTTCATTTCGGTTATTCTTATTTCTATCCAATTGTTGCAGAACAGAATAATAAAATAGTCGGATTTGGAAACGGAATTTTAAATGAATCTGTCGGCTGGCTGGGAAACATTTTGGTACCCCCCGAATATAGAAGAAGAGGGATAGGACATGAAATAACAAAACATTTGGTAAATTACTTCAACAGTAAAGGATGTACATGTCAATTATTAATTGCAAGTGAAATGGGGAAAAACATTTATAAAAAAATTGGTTTCGAAGTCAGTTCAGAATATCATTTTTTTAAAGTTGAATCAAATTTCCGGATTTATGAAAGGGATATTAACATTAAAAAGATTAAAGAAGATGACTCTCTTTTGTTGAAAAAGTTTGATGAAGAAATAACAGGAGAAAAAAGATTTGAATTCATAAAAAGGTTTTTACCGACAGGCTGGATTTATAAGAAAGAGAAATCAAATAATATTGAAGGAGTATACCTGCCTGACCTGGGAAGCGGATTAATCTTTGCCAAAATTCCCGAAGCAGGTTTGGAGCTGCTAAAATTTAAATTAAGCTTAGGTAAAACAAGAACAATAATTCCATCGGAAAATAAAACTGCTCTAGATTTTTTAAAGACTAAAGGATGCCAGCCATATTCAACGGCACCCAGGATGGTACTAGGCAAAGAAGTAAGCTGGCAGCCAAAATATATTTTTAACCGAGCAGCCGGGTACTGCGGATAATTAATTATTAATAACCAAGTGTTATAAGAAATGGAAAATTTAGATAAAGAAAAAATTGAACAAATTGTATCAACCAGAAAAAAAGCACATTCCTATTTTTTAAAGAGATCCAAAGTCTATCAATCCTTTGTGGATATGGAACAGAAGACATACCAGGACGGTAAATTAAATAAAAAGCAAAAAGAATTAATTGCCATAGGAATTTCCGTTGTAATTAATTGTGAGTCATGTATGGAATGGCATATTAAGCAAGCTCTTAATGATGGAGCTGCCGAAGATGAAATAATTGAATCAATCGAAGTGGGAATTGAAATGAGTGGCGGACGGGGAACTGCATCTGCAAGGTTTGCCATGAATGTACTCGAATACTATTCTTCAAAATAATGATAAGTATCTTTAGAGGATCTATTCTATAATTTTAAAACTGATTCCATATTTTTTGGATAAACCCATTAAATTTTATCATTTTGTATAGTTTCAATTCAATAATTAATCTCAATTAAAAGGAAAATTTCATGTCAAATGAAAATTCAACATCAGAAAAAATAAGAGAAGCTATTACTGCTGCCAAACCGGAGATATTAAAAATCTCTCCTGAGACTGCAGGAAAAAAGGAAAATCCAAATAAATGGTCAAAAAAGGAAATACTCGGACACTTGATCGATTCAGCTTCCAACAACCATCAGCGTTTCGTTCGAGGGGCACAAAATATCGCCGGAAATTTCCCTGTTTACAACCAGGATCGCTGGGTTGAAATTCAGCACTATAATGAAATGAACTGGTCAGACCTGGTAGAGCATTTTTACCAATACAATCTTCACATAAGCAAATTAATTGATGCCCTTCCCGGCAATGTTTTAGATAATCCCTGCAATATCGGTAAAGAAAATCCCGTTACATTGAAATTTGTGATTGAAGATTACCTCCGGCATTTAAAGCATCATATTGAAAAAATCCTTGAACCAATCTAAAGATGATTATCATTAATAATATTTTTACTTTTGTTTATCAGATTAAAGCAGCATCTCGTTAATGATTGATGAATAAACCCATTTTTATCCAGTTAAATAACGGAGATAAACATGAAAACTATTGTTTTCTGCATATTCTTTCTTACTGCATCTTTATTATTTGCCCAGGAAAATTCCACCACTAATACTACAAGCCCCCCAAACTCAATAGATAAATCAGCTGACAGGATTACAAATATATGGGATGTTTTTCAAAAGAGAAGATCCGTTAGAAAATTTAAACCCGATCCTATACCTGAAGAAAATATAATTAAAATAATAGATGCTGCCAGGATGGCGCCTACTGCAGGGAATCAGCAGCCGTGGAAGTTTTTAGTAATACGTGATAAAAATAAAATCCAACAAATGAAACAGGCATGTATAAATGAATCCCTAGCTAGATATGAAAATAGTACTAATAAAACCGAATCTATTGAAGAATATAAAGAAAAGGTTACGGGGATATTCGACAATTATCTATCTGCACCGGTTTACATTGTAATTCTAACCGATAATAATTCAACATTCCCTGGTTACAACCATTGGGATGGTCCTTTAGCTGCAGGATATTTATTACTGGCTGCAAGAGCTTTGGGTTACGGCACTGTTTTTATCACAGATGCAATATCTGAAAAAGTAACAAAAGATGTTTTACAAATACCTGATAATTATACAAGAGTATGTATAACACCTTTGGGTATTCCTGTTGAATGGCCGGACACTCCAGAAAAGAAAGAACTTGAAGAATTTATTTCTTTTGAAAAATTATAATTGTGTTTTTAGTGGCCGCTTATTAACATTAGAAAAACTAAGTTTGTTAAAAATCAATAAGGATTAAAATGAAGAAGAAATCTATAATTTTTGTTTTGTTTGTTTTATTCGTTTCATTTAGTAACTATACAAAAGCCGATGATGGATATAAACTATGGTTAAAATATAATTTAATTTCCAACCCACAGGTTTTGAAAGGATACACGAATTCAATAAAAACCCTAAACATTAACAGAGAATCTCCAACAATTAAAGCGGCAAAACATGAATTGCAAAAGGGGCTTACCGGATTATTAGGTGAGACTATTCCGGAATCAACAAATTTAAAGAATGATGGTACAATAATAATCGGCAAATACAAAGATTCTCCAGTGCTTTCAAAAATTGATTTGAAGACTAAACTTGAAAAAGCCGGTACGGAAGGATATGTTATTGTAAATGCAAAGTTAGAAGGTAAAGATGTAATTATTATTACTGCAAATGAAGATATCGGAGTATTATACGGAGTCTTTCATTTTTTAAGGTTGCTGCAGACAAATCAGGATATTTCAAAGTTAGATATTGTTTCATTTCCCAAAATCAAATTAAGGATTCTCGATCATTGGGACAATCTTAATGGAACAGTGGAAAGAGGATATGCAGGTTTTTCTATTTGGAATTGGCATACGCTTCCAATCTTTATTAAACAACGCTACCATGATTATACCCGTGCAAATGCTTCCATTGGAATTAACGGTGCCGTATTAAATAATGTAAATGCAGATCCGCTTATTTTAACACATCGTTATCTTGTTAAAGCTGCTGCACTTGCTGATGTATTTCGTCCTTATGGAATAAAAATATATTTAAGTGCTAACTTTAATTCGCCGGTAAAAATCGGCGGATTGAAAACCGGCGATCCCTTCAATAAGGAAGTACAGCAATGGTGGGAAGATAAAGTAAAAGAAATCTATTCACTTATTCCTAATTTCGGCGGATTCCTCGTTAAAGCAAACTCAGAAGGCGAACCCGGACCACAAGATTACGGTAGAACACAAGCAGACGGAGCTAATTTGTTGGCTAATGCTTTAAAGCCTTACAACGGAATAGTTATGTGGAGAGCTTTTGTTTATACTTACAATGCAGAGGATCGTGCTAAAGAAGCTTACGCCCAATTTAAACCGTTAGATGAAAAATTTGCAGACAATGTTTTGCTTCAAATTAAAAATGGTCCGCTTGATTTCCAGCCCCGTGAACCTTTCAGTCCTTTATTTGGAGGTATGTTTAAAACTCCCCTCATGGTAGAATTCCAGATCACAATGGAGTATCTGGGACAGTGTACAAGCACGGTTTATTTAGCTCCCTTATTTAAAGAGTGCCTGGAATCCGATACTTATGCTAAAGGAAAAGGTTCAACAGTCGCAAAAGTTGTAGACGGTTCGCTTTACAATTATTCAATCTCTGGGATTGCCGGAGTATCAAATATTGGAGCTGACCGTGACTGGACCGGGAATATGTTCGGACAATCTAGCTGGTATGCATTCGGCCGGTTGGCATGGAATCATGAACTCACTTCCGGGCAAATTGCAGAAGAATGGATAAGAATGGCTTTTTCTAATGATATTAATGTAATTAAACCTATAGAAAAAATAATGATGGTTTCAAGGGAAAATGTTGTAAACTATATGGACCCAATCGGTCTAAACATGATATTCGGATATGATAATCATTATGGACCTGGTCCCTGGATTGATTATTCACCACATCCCGATTGGAATTCCACTTATTATCACAGGGCAGACAGTGTCGGCGTCGGATTTGATCGCACCAGAACAGGAAGTGATTATGTCGATCAATATAATCCCCCGCTTAATGAAGAGTTTAATTCACTTACCGAATGTCCTGAGAAATATCTACTTTGGTTTCATCATGTGAGCTGGAATTACAAGATGCCATCCGGAAGGACACTTTGGGACGAACTTTGCTATTATTATTACAAAGGAGTTGAGGGAGTTCGCGAAATGCAGAAGTTATGGAATTCTTTACATGGAAAAATAGATGAACAGGAATTTCATGATGAACAAATGTATCTTAAAATCCAGGAAAAGGAAGCTGTCTGGTGGAGGAATTCATGTATATTATATTTCCAGACTTTTTCCAAATTACCAATACCTACTGGTTATGAAAAACCGGATGAGACTCTTAAATATTATGAAAGTCTTTCATTTCCTAATGCACCGGGGCATGTTAGGTAAAATTATTTAAACTATTATTAAAATTTGAAAGTCTTTTATTCCCAAAGTCTATTTCGGTAAAAATTATGCAGAATAAAATTATCGGTATAATAGGTGGAATTGCTCCTCCCTCAACGATGGATTATTACCAGAAAATTATAACAGGATTTCAAAATAGAACTAAATCCAATCATTACCCGTCAATTATGATTAATAGTATTGATATGACAAAAATGATTGATTTTATAGCCAAAAATAAATTTGATGAATTAATTGATTATTTAAGCAGCGAAATACAAAAATTAGTAAATGGAGGAGCAGATTTCGCAGTCTTAGCATCTAATACGCCCCATATTGTTTTTGATCAATTAAGCAAAAAATCAAGTATTCCAATGATAAGTATAGTTGATTCAACTGTAGATTATGCAAAATCTCTGGGATTAAAGAAACTAGGTTTATTTGGAACAAAATCCACAATGCAAAGTGAATTTTACCAATCCGGATTTTATAAAGAAAAAATGGAATTAATAACTCCACCGCTTGAATCACAAAATTTCATAAACAAAAAATATTTTGATGAACTAGTAAAAGGGATTTTTCCTGAAGAGACAAAAGAAGCATTTATAGAGATTGCAAATAAAATGATAGGACATGATATGATCGAAGGCCTTGTTTTAGGCGGAACTGAATTACCTTTTATATTAAAAAATGAAGATTTCATTAATTTAAAATTATTAAATACTACATCAATACATGTCGATAGAATTTTAGATTATGCGATTAATAATTAAACTGAACTTAAATATTAAGGATGAGTTCAATTAACATGCAAGAATACGTTCACGGATATACGCAAAAAGAAGCGGTTCGTTTAAATGATCAGGCAAATACTTTAGACAACCTTCTGCACCATGATTCGGTTTGGGAAAATAACTCTTTAATTTTAGAAGCCGGATGCGGGGTTGGAGCTCAAACTAAAATTATTGCTCCTAAGAATAGCAAATCACAATTTATCTCTATTGATATTTCACGGGATTCTATAAATCAGGCAGAAAAAGTAATCGATTCTTTAGGAATAAAGAATGTGAAATTCAAACAAGCCGATGTTTTTAATTTATCTTTTAACGATAATTATTTTGATCATGTTTTTGTTTGTTTTGTACTGGAGCATATATCAAATCCTTTACGTGCATTGCTTAAATTAAAACGTGTATTAAAGCCCGGCGGAACAATTATGGTAATTGAAGGGGATCACGGCTCCGCATATTTTTATCCGGACAGCAAAGAAGCTCAGAAAGCAATCCAGTGCCAGGTGGAACTTCAAAAGCAGAGCGGCGGCGATGCAAACATCGGAAGAAGATTGTATCCTTTATTGTGCGAAAGCGGTTTTAATCAAGTTACTATTTCACCCCGTATGGTTTATGTTGACGATTCGAAACCTGGTTTGGTAGAAGGCTTTACAAAAAATACATTTACAGCAATGATAGAGGGAATTTCAGATACTGCAGTTTCAAAAAAATTAATCAGTCGTGAAGAAATAAATAAAGGTATAAATGATTTATATAAAACTGCTAAAGGAGGAGGAACATTTTGTTATACTTTCTTTAAAGGCATCGGGATAAAAGATTAAGAAAAATCACCCGGCTGGGCATGAATGATTTTATGAAACCGCACCTTCAATATATTCAATAAAACTTCTCGATGCATTAAGTTTAATTTTTATACCGTTGGGAACAGTAATAATATCTTTTACATGTCCATTAGGAAAGTTATAAACGACAGGAATTTTTAACTTGCTTAGATAATCATCAACAACTTCTCCCAAAGTTAAGGTTTTCTTTAATGGATCAGTTTCATGACAATCTATAAATGCTCCTAAAATTATTCCTTTTATTTGATTGAATACATTCGAAAGCCTCAGCTGGTTAAGCATTCTATCAATCCTGAATGGTAATTCTCCAATATCTTCCAAGAATAAAATTTTATCATTCATATTGGGAAAATAATCGGTCCCCCCAAGCGAAGCTAAAAGAGCAAGATTACCGCCAATAATTCTACCGGTTACATTTCCTTTTGTTAACTGAAATAATTTATCATTGCTCGGCAGAGTAATTCTTCCAAGTTTTTTATTTGAAGTTAAAATTCTCCAAAAATTTTCTTCAGTAAATAAACTTATTTCATCACCAAAATCAACGGAAACCATAGGACCATTAAAGGTAATTAATCCTGCTTTTTCAAAAAAAGCCATATTCAATGCAGTAATATCACTGTAACCAACAAATATTTTAGGATTATTTCTAATCAGCTTGTAATCAATTTTATCTAATAACCTAGGTGAGCCATAGCCTCCTCTTATACAAATTATTGCTTTGACTTCTTTTTTCTTAAACATATAATGAAGATCATTCAATCTCAGGCTGTCATCACCTGCTAAATATCCATGATATCTCCCAACATTTTTTCCTACTTCAACTTTATAACCATTTTTTTCTAAATATCTTACACCGCTTTCAACCTTTAAAATATCATCTGAAGATGAAGCAGGAGAAATTATTCCGATTAAATCTCCTTTTCCAAGTCTTTTAGGTTTAATGATTTTCATTTCTACCCTATTTTTTTAAAAATAAATCGAATTTAAGTATTACATTTATTTTAAACAAATAAGAGATACCCGATTTTCAATGTTTTTTATTATTAAAAAGTACCGTCTATAATGGTTTCCTTTACTTGTATCACAATTTTTTACACAATTGTCTATTAAAATGGTTATATAGTTGTTTTAGTACTTCAAAAATAATAAGTTACAGTGATTCGTTGCTATAAATACATATATATTTAAAACTTAACATCAATTTAATATGCAATTTTTTTAAAAGTTGTATATTGGGAATCTAAATTATAAAAATCAAATTTAGCTCATGGCTAAAGAAAAAATCTTATTTATTTGCGGTTCAATTAACCAGACTAAAATGATGCATAAAATTTCTATGCATCTCAAAGATTACGATTGTTATTTTACTCCATATTATAGCGATGGATTTACAAAATTTCTCTCCAATACCAGCCTTTTGGATTTTACTATTTTAGGAGGGCAATTTAGAAAAAGAACAATTGAATATCTCGAATTAAATAACCTCAAGATCGATTTTGAAGGGAAACAGAGAGAATATGAACTTGTATACACTTGCAGCGATTTAATCATTCCTAAAAATATACTTGATACAAAAGTAATTCTTGTTCAGGAAGGGATGACAGACCCTGAAAATTTAATATACCACTTAGTAAAGAAATTAAAATTGCCTAGGTATTTGGCAAGTACTTCCACTACCGGGCTTTCCGACGCATATAATAAATTCTGTGTGGCTTCGGAAGGTTATAAAGATTTCTTTATAACCAAAGGAGTTGTTCCAAATAAAATTGAAGTCACTGGAATACCCAACTTTGATAACTGTAAAGAATACTTGAATAATGATTTCCCTTATAAAAATTATGTTTTAGTTGCAACTTCTGATGCTAGGGAAACATTTAAATTTGAAAACAGGAAAAAATATATTCAGTATGTTAAGAAAATTGCCGGGGAGAAACCATTAATATTCAAACTGCATCCTAACGAAAAATTTGAACGGGCAATTGAAGAAATAAATAGATATGCTCCGGGCTCATTAATTTATACACAGGGCAATACAGAACATATGATTGCCAATTGTGATATTCTTATTACAAAATATTCGAGTGTTGTGTATGTCGGTCTGGCATTAGGTAAAAAAGTTTATTCTAAATTTGATGTTGAAAATTTAAAAAAATTAATACCAACACAAAATAACGGCACATCAGCTTATAATATTTCGGAAGTAGGGAGAAAACTTCTAGCTGAAGAACATGCAACAAACATATTTAGGCTTAGTAAAGAACTTAAATTAAGCACCAAACTATTTAGAAAATATAAAGCCTATAGAAATTATCAAAAAGCTGAATAACCAATTCTAAATAAAGACCTATGTTGAAAGTTATTACTGTAGTTCAAGCAAGAATGGGTTCCAGCAGGTTTCCTGGCAAAATTATGCAACCTCTTGCCGGTAAACCGCTCTTAATAAGATTGGTTGACAGAGTTAAAGCTTCAAAATTTCATGGAAAGGTTGTTATAGCAACAACGCATAAAGACATTGATGATCCAATCTTAGAACTATGTAAAAAAAATAGGATTTTATGCTTTAGAGGTCATCCAACCGATTTGCTTGACAGACATTTGAATGTCGGGAAAGTATTTAAAGCAGATGCATTGGTAAAAATACCATCTGATTGTCCTTTAATTGATCCGGCTATTATTGATAGAGTAATTAAGTTTTATCTAGATAATTCTTTTTCTTTTGATTATGTAAGTAACCTGCATCCTGCTACATACCCCGATGGAAATGATGTTGAAATATTTTCATTGGAAAGTCTTGAAAAAGCCTGGGAGGAAGCTAAAAAAGAATTGGAACGCGAACATACTACTCCTTATTTCTGGGAAAATCCCGATAAATTTAAAATTGGAAATATTACCTGGGAAACTGGATTCGACTATTCCATGTCTCACCGATGGACCATTGACTATGAAGAAGATTATGAATTTATCAAAAATATTTATGATGAACTATATGACAAAAATCCCCTCTTTTCATTGCAGGATATATTAGAGTTGTTAAAAGAAAAACCGGAAATTTCAAAAATGAATGATAAATATACCGGGGTAAACTGGTATAGGCATCATTTAGATGAATTGAAAACTATTTCTGAAAAAAATACAAGAATTTTACAGGATGAAAAATAAAAAATCGAAACAAGAGTTAGAAAATATTGCTCTAAATGTAAGAGAACATATTATAAAGATGGCAACGGACGGCGGGTGTTTTATAGGTGCGTCACTTTCATGTGCTGATTTATTGGTATATCTTTATTCTAATTTCTTAAATGTAAACAAAAGCAATCTAAAAGATAATAACCGGGATTATTTCTTCCTTTCAAAAGGACACGATGTTCCTGCATTATATGGAACATTCGCCGAACTTGGAATTCTCGAAAAAGAAAGATTAAAAAATCATCTTAAGACTAACGATTTTATCTACTGGCACCCGAATGTTAAAGTCCCCGGCATAGAATTTCATTCGGGTTCCTTAGGACATTTATTATCTGTTTCCGGAGGTGTTGCATTAGATTGTAAATTGAAAAATCAGGATAATAAAGTTGTTGTTGTTCTTGGAGATGGTGAATGCAATGAAGGTTCGATCTGGGAAGCGTCTCTTGTTATTGCTGCTCATAAATTAGATAATTTAATTGCTGTTATTGATCGGAACCATTTTCAGGCCAATATTCAAACCGAAGAATTAATCCCTATTGAACCTCTGGATGAAAAATTTAAAGCTTTCGGTTGGAATGTATATTCATGCAACGGACATGATTTTGATGATATGGATAAAACTTTTTCATCTATTATTCAAAACGGTAAACCTTCAGTTGTTATTGCTGACACTGTCAGAGGAAGAGGACTCCCTAGCATTGAAGCTCGAGCAGATAGATGGTTTTGTAATTTCACTCATAAAGAAATAGAACAGTTAATAAACGAATTGCACACTAAAGAAAAAACAAATTTAGAATCAGAAACATTAATTGTAAGATAATAATGAACTACGAAGAAATTTTAATAAGTATTGCCGAAAAAAATAAGAACGTAATAATAATAACCGCAGAGAACCGGGCAGCGATCAGAAATCTGCCCTCAAAGCTTCAAAATCAGTTTGTCGATGTTGGAATTTCCGAGCAGACAATGATCGGGATGGCTGCTGGTTTAGCATTAAGAGGAAGAATACCTGTTGTTCATGCATTATCAACTTTTCTTACTATGAGGGCATTTGAATTTATAAGGACTGATGCAGGCATTGGAAATCTTCCTGTTAAATTAATCGGAGCAGTGGCAGGATTTTTATCCGAAGCAAACGGTCCGACACACCAGGCAATTGAAGATATTTCTTTAATGCGCGGGATTCCACCCATGCAAGTTTTCGCTCCTTCCGATGAAGATGATTTGGTAATTATGCTGCCTGAAATAATAAATAGTCCTAATCCTTCATATGTTCGTTATACTAATTTAAAAGCTGATGTTGAGCATAATAAAGATTTCAAAATTGGAAAAGCCGAAGCAATTGCGGAAGGAGAAGACATCACGATTCTTACTTATGGAACTTTATTTAAGGAAGCATTAGCTGCAGCCGAAATTTTGAGATCAAAAGATAAATCTGTTGGTATTATTAATTTAAGAAGTCTGAAACCAATTGATCATGAAACGATAGAAAATATCTGCACAAAATCTAATTTAATTGTTACACTTGAAGATCATTTCATTACAGGCGGATTTTTTTCAATTTTAAGTGAATTACTTGTATTAAAAAGAATAAATTCACGTGTATTTCCAATTGCTTTAAATAATAAATGGTTTAAACCTGCATTGCTTCAGGATGTTTTGGAATACGAAGGTTTTACCGGAGAAGCTATTGCAGAGAAAATAATCAAACATGAACAAGAAAAGCATATTGCTACGGAATATTTTTATTAAGCAATAAATATTAATATTTTATCTTAATCTTACTCTTTCAGCCAAAGGCTGATCCGCCTCAGGCGGAAATCATAATCTTAATCAAAAATTACTTTCAATTAAACAGGGTAGGATTAA
>CAYUVK010000009.1:0-73581 GCA_964448105.1 uncultured Ignavibacteriaceae bacterium | reverse complement strand
ATAAAAATTTCCATCTGTTCTCTTTTAATTTTTTAAAATGAGGCCTTGCTGAGTTAACAGTCCTTCGAAATTCTTCTTCTGCAGAAAGTTTCTGCTTCTTAGAGATATTCGGTTGATCAGGCATTGTTTTATAACTTTGCTAATAGTTATTAATTTCGAATTATGGAGTTGATTGGTATTTAAAACCACTATAGTAAACCATTTATTTTCTCCGGCATAAATATCAGACCCAAATAACTAAATCTGAGATTTCTCCCTTCGGTCGAAATGACAATTTAGATTTTTCTTTTGTATAGACTAACATTTATTTACTCTATTAATAATTGGCCTTGACCACAGATATTATTAATAATATCCTAATCATATACTCTTTTAACAAATCATGATTGATTTGTATAAAAATCCATCATCATGAACAACTAACTACAAACAACAATCCCAAAACTATTTCGATAGACTTTTCACAGTCAGAATCAAAACCGCAGTTGAGGTAACCACAGCCGCCACATCCCTCATAATAGGCCAGAATTGTGACTCCGATTCTATCAAAGTAGGAACGATAATAGTTGACCCGGAAAGGATCTCGGGGTTAGATATAAAGAACCATGAGGACGGATTCCACTTTTTCCCGTTAGGCAGAATAACTATTTCGTAACCTTTACCTGAATTTTCAGTATAACCGCCTGCTTGGTTTACGTAATAACTTAAACTCCCTCCCTTCTTGTATGGAACGGAAGCCGGTATACCTACGTCACCAACAACGTAAATAAGATTTGGGTTTTTAGGCACTACAAGAGAATCCCCCGGTTCTAAAGGAATATTATATATTGAATTCGTATCTTCAAGTATATCATCCCACAGAATGGGTATCCTGTTTGAATATTCCCTATTAAAAAGATCTCTATCATAAATAGGGATGTCTTTTATTTTTCTTATTAATGTATCCGGTATTATAACTTTCTGTGCATTGGCGAAAATCGGATTCTTTCTGTAAACATACATTCCGTCTGTATATGCGGTGGATTTAAATTTTCCTGCTCTCTTTATAAGATCATAAATTTTTTCTCCTTCATATAAAAGAGTATAAGCACCGGGAAATTGGACCTCACCGGAAATTGAAACGACCTGGTTAAAAGATTTTGTTGGATCCCGTTTAATTAAAACCCGGTCGTAATCTTCAAGATAAAATCTTTCTTTGATATGGTTATCCCAATAATTTTCCGTTAAGGAAATAATAAATTTATTTGAATAAACAATTGGATTGGTGGTATCCATTCTAGTTATTTCAATATCTTTTGTAGTAGCCGAATCACTAAGTCCGCCTGCTAAGATTATCAGGTCTGTCAGCGTCATATTTTGATATCTTTTATAAACTCCCGGGTATTTTACTGCACCGGCTATTTCAACAGTGCGGGAAGGAAAAAATCTTTCTATGCTGTATACTTCTACATCATCCCGGTTTTCCAGTATCAGGTTATTAGACGGGTCGCCGGTTAATGCTTTATTTATATTGAAATTAATAACTTCCTGCTTTTCATTTGGATGTGTTCTTATCAGAATTCCTTTTTCTCTGAAAGCATCGGGAGTCAGGCTGTCCGCTTTATATATAAGATCCCTGACAGTCATTAAATTCGAAGTAAGTTCATAAATGCCCGGTTTTCTTACTTTCCCGTGAATAGTAACTCTATTTTCAAGCTTATTGCTAATACTTAAGACATTAACCACATCACCATCTGTAAGACTATAATTGCTGTTCCTTAAGTCTTCTACTGAAGAAAAATTAAGATCAATATCCATTACATTATTTGTGAAGTCTTTCCTCTGGTTAAAAGGAATTATTCTTTCAATATGGACTCTTTGATAATATGCATTAAAATTTAATCCGCCTGCATATTCTAAAAGATCTTTCAACCGGTCGCCTTCCTTCAATTCATAAATTGCCGGGCGGAAGACTTCACCCGCCAGTGCAACTCTTTCTCCGACAGGAGGAATAAAAATTATATCCTCATCTTCAAGCTGCACATCTTTTGATTTATCCCCGTGTGTTAGATAATCATATAGATCGACTACAGATATGGTTTTCCCGTTACGCAATATTTTAATGTTCCTTAATGATCCGTTCAGTGTTGGCCCGCCCGAATAGTAAAGTGCCGTAAAAGAAGTTGAAAGGGAAGGGAGTGTATACCCGCCGGGTTTATTAACTTCACCGAGAACATAAACTTTTATGGTTCTTAATGTGCCTGTCGAAACATCTAAATTTGTTTTTGCTTCACCTTTTGCCGATACATTTAGAGAAGAATAAGTTTTTGAAAGTATATTATATAGCTTACGTTTTAAGCTTTGCATGCTGAGCCCATTTACATTTACCAGCCCGACATCAGGTATATATATATTTCCCTCTTTATTAACCGTGAGCGTTCTCTCCAGCTGGGTTTCGCCCCACATCGTAATTACAATTTCATCCCCCGGACCAACAACGTAATTAACTGGAACGGGGACATTAAGAGAAGTTATAAAAGCTGTTGGTGACGTTGAAAAAATATTATATCCGAAAGCAGGCAGGCTGTCGGCATTTTCTCTTTCAGAAAAAGCCCGGACAAAATATGATTTCAACGGTTTATTAACAGGCGGAATAATTTCCTGTTTCTCTTTATTTTCTTTTCCTCTTTGCTGGTTCGTTTCATTAAGCTTTGATTGAGTGAGCTGCGATTGCTGCTGTAGCATCTTTAAATAATCTTCCGTAGAAAAACCCATCTCTTCTGCTTTTTTCTTTATCTCCTCCTGGGTCATATTATCTAGTTGGGCAGTCAACTTGCCGATTGGGATTAAAAAGGCAAAAAGGATGAGCACTAAACAATATCTAGACATATACCAAAATAATAAATATTAGCTGAAAAGATAAGGGATCCCAAAGTTCTATTCAATACATTGGTGAGGTAAATATTATTTACTAGTCAAAAACAATTTGATTTGCTTTTCAATAAAAGCAAAAATTTCTTTAGGTTTTCTTTCGTACCCCTCGATATATTGAATAGGAGTAATTTCAATATCGTCATAACTTAACAAAGCTTTAAGATAGACAGATTTTTCAAATCCCGGGTATTTTTTTTCACATAATAATAAAATATCTTCAACCTTATATTTTTTCAATAAAAAGAAGAGATCAACATAGTCTCTAAAAGCTGCTCTCAATAAAGCTGCGATTTTCATTGCTCCTATTTCAAGATCAGTGCAAAGCTTAAACCATTCGTTTTCCAGGATCGGAAGTAAAACTTTCTGTTGGATATTAAAAAAGGATATCTTTATTTCATCATCAATTATTATCGTAAATGTATCAGGTTCAAACTGTAATACTTTTACGGAATAATTCTTAAATACTAAATTAACCTTTTCTTGTACACTATTTAAGTTAAAGTTTTTAAAAGAAAAAAAGTCAAAATCTTCACTTTTCCTGTGCCCTATTTGTAGAGCTAAGCCCGTTCCTCCGGCAAGATAAAATTCATTCTTAAACTCTTTTAATAGAGGAAGCAACTTTGTCCTTTTTTTATCAAGTATAGTAAAGTTTAATTGTTTTTCCACAAGCTTTTTTCTTTTGCTATTTTTCTCCAAAAGTACAAGCTGTTCCTGGTAAGTGAATATACCCCTTTTGTATCTATAAAGTCTTTCACTTCATCATTATTAAATGTTCTGAAAATCCATTTAAATGTATCAAAGGTTCCATAGTTGAGAAACCTTTCTAATATAAATTTTCGATGCTTTTTAAGATCAAGCCTTTCAAAATCGACATCCCAAAAAAATTTTTTATATTGTTCAGGGATTGCTTCTATAGAACTATTCTTATTCATAATAAATATAAAAACTTATAATTAACTTATGAAATAATTTATGGTAATTCATGGCATCCTTACTTTCCTTTAAATGACACCGGAACAGAAAAGTTTAATTATAAAAATATTTCTCCTTACCTGTGCTTTCAAGCGATCATTTTTTAGGACCAAAATTTTGTTCAATATATCCTTCTGCATCCTCCAGTGTGTGGAAATATCCGATTCTTACCCTGTACCTGGTCTCATTTTTATTTGGCGATTCAAACTTGAATACAAATGCATTATACCCTTTCTTCTTTAATCTTTTTACTTCCTTTTCGGCTTTCTTTTCTGTTTTCCAAGAAGATACTTGAATTGCAAAAAGATTTCCATCGGTAAAAATTGTATTATCGGCTAATTTGTCTTTGGAGTCATCGTATGCTGCATTTTCTAAAGGTATTATAGGTTGTTTCGGTACAGCTGGTTTAACATAGTCTTTATTTACAATTTCAACGCGTCTATTTATAGTTCTTCCAAATTCCAGTTTATTGCTTCCGATAGGATCTTGGGATCCCAGGCCGTATACTTCAAACCTGTCTTTGCTCAACCCGTTTGAAAGGAAATAGATAAAAACCGAGCTTGCTCTCTTAAGAGATATATTTTTATTTATTCTTTCCGGACCAACATTATCCGTGTAGCCTGTTATTGTCCATTTAGATTGAGGATTCTTCTTCATTACATCTACAAGATCTATAAGTATTTTTTTAGCATTCGGAGTAAGAGCGAAGCTTCCCGTATCAAAATTTGTACTGATATTTAAAACAACTTTATTAACTTCATTTTTGGGTTGTTCAGAAGTTCCAACTACGACGGGGCAGCCTGTCGAATCTACCTTTACGCCTGTGGCGGTACCCGGGCATCTATCTTTATAATCGGGGACCCCGTCATTGTCCGAGTCAATCGGGCACCCGGTTTCATCTACTTTGGCAATTGCTGGGGTTCCGGGACAATTATCAAGATAATCAGGTACACCATCATGATCGGTATCTACCGGGCAGCCGTCTAAATCTACTGCAACATTAATTGGTGTATTGGGACATTTATCAAGATAATCGGGAACTCCGTCTTTGTCCGAATCAATCGGGCATCCGAATATATCAACTTTTACTCCTGGCGGAGTAAAAGGGCACATATCTTCGTCATCATCAACGCCGTCATTATCACTATCTCTTATAGGCTGAACAAAAAATGTAATACCTGCAGTAAGTGAATAATAAAGATCATTCCCGCTTCCTCCTGCAAAATCATCCAAATTATCATTAGGGCTTATATAAGCTGCCCCTGCAATATTGAACGAAAAACTTTTAGATAACAAAAACTTTACACCAACTTCTCCCGTATAGTTTACTTCATTTGTTTTGTAAGCCGCCACTGCATTGCGGGGAAGCTTATTTCCTGAGTTGTCTTGGGGGTCAAACGAAATGTAGTAGCCTCCTCCCAAAACATACGGATTAACAAAACCAAAACTTAAACTATATTCGGCACCTGCGCCGAATAAGTATAGTTTTGTGTTAAATTTGTTTATTCTCGAAGTGGTTTTATTGCCGTCATTACCCGCTATTGTACCTAAGCTGCCCATAAATTTAAAGCCAAAAGCACTTGTTGTTGATGACGGGAAGAAATATTCAACCGAGCCTTTGGCCATATAACCTAAATCGGAATTTAAGTAGTCGGTACTCGATAATGTAAAACCGCCTTCAGCAGATATTCCTAGCGCACCGGAAAACGGGTGGTAATAATTATTAATTTGAGTGTATGAATTTATTGTAAATAATGATAGCAGGATTAAAATAAAGTAGAGGTTTTTCATAATACTGTCTTTAATGTTGTTTATGAAATTTTTATAAATTTACAATCTACTTAAATGAGAATTGTTAAAGAGATGTATGTTTAACATCTTATACTTTTAGGTTTCTTTATCGCAATAAGACTACAAAAGAAAATTGCACGCTGCCCATCACGGGTTAAAAATATTTTTTGTCCTGTATGAAGTTAAAGAATTTTTTATTAATAATTCTAATTCCCGGGGAAAAAAATTATCGATTCCCCGACGGCTGGAAATAATATATTTATAAGAATTAATTGTAGTTTTTTATATTTATCTTTGATTTAACTTATTTGTAATTTTTTACATATCGTGATGTAAATAATATAAATTTATTTTCATGTTCGTTTTCCGGTTTTATAATCAATACAAAAAATATAGTCTCCAATCAGGGTTGAATTAATATCGTTTATTAATGTTTATCAAGATAAAAAATCTGTTTAACTTCTTAATGTTTTTAATTATTCATCCTTTTATAAAGATGAAGAAAGTTGAACAGGTTCCCGGGACTATGCTCATAGTTAGACTGGATGCGATTGGTGATTATGTCCTCTTTAGAAACTTTATTAAGATATTAAAAGAAAGTTCAAAATTTAATAATTATAAAATTACACTCTGCGGTAATATTGCATGGAAACAATTAGCAGAAAATCTTGACAAGGATATTATTGATAACTTTATCTGGATCAATAGAAAAAAATTTTACGACAATTTAATATATAAGTATAAAATCTTAAAACAAATTCATGATTATGGATTTGAAACTGCAATCGAGACAACATATTCGAGAGAAGTCTTATATGGTGATGAAATAATTAAAGCAACACAAGCTAAAGAAAGAATAGGGAATACAGGTTCTCCCGACAAACATGCAAAATGGAAAAGAAATCTTTTTTCGGATAATTGGTATACAAGACTCATTCCTTCCGATGAAAATAATTTATTCGAATTTTATCGTAATAAAGATTTTTTTCACACGTTGCTGGAAACGGAAGTTGGTATTAAAAAACCTTATATAGATGTAACAAATATTTCTTTTAATAATATACCGGAGAAAGATTATATAGTCCTTTTCCCCGGCGGAAGCACTAAAGAAAGAAGATGGGATATAAATAATTTTTTGGAAACAGCACGGTATATTTTATATAAAACTTCTTTGAATATTGTAATTGACGGTTCTAAAAAAGAAATAAATCTTGCCCAATATATTTGGGATAACTTAAAATCCGAAAGGGTCTTTATTACATCAGGTTTAACTTCTCTTTCAGATATGGCTAAATTATTATCCGGTGCGAAATTATTAATTTCCAACGAAACCAGTGCAGTTCATTTTGCAGCGGCTGTTGATACACAGTTTATTTGTATTTCAAATGGGGCTTACTATAACAGGTTTCATCCTTATCCGAAAGAAATATTTGATGGTGCATATTATCTTTATCCGTCTGAATTAATGGATAACAAAAGTTTTGATGCCGTCGAATTCAGGTTTAATTCACGGCTGGATATTAATACGATAAAACCCGAAGAAGTAAAAAAATTAATTGATAAACTGATTAATTAAAAATCAAAATGTTCAAAATATCTTCCATAGTTATTGCAAAGAATGAAGAGCTTAACATTCGCAGGTGTATTGAGAGCCAGTTAGGCTGCATTGATGAAATTATAGTAATAGTTGATGAAAATTCGGAAGACAAAACCCTGGAGATAGTGAAATCATTTTCACAAGTTAAATATGATATTATAAAATGGAAGGGATATACTAAAACAAAACTACATGCTGTTTCACTGTCTTCCAATGACTGGATTTTATGGATCGACGCAGATGAAGAATTAACATCCGGGTTATCAGGCGAAATAATTAAATTCAAAAATGATTCACCTGCTTATACGGCATATTCAATTCCGAGAAGAGCTTTTTTCCTTGGTAAATGGATTAAGCACAGCGGGTGGTACCCGGGAAGAGTAACCCGTCTTTTTGATAAGAATGAAGTTAAATTCAGCGAAAGCGATGTGCATGAACACCTTGTTGTAAACGGCGGAACAGGTGAACTCAAAAATGATATTAATCACTATACGGATCCAACCATACATCATTATTTTGTTAAGTTCAACAGATACACTACCTTAGCTGCAGAAGAACTTTTTAACAAAGGAAAATCTTTTTTAATTTCCGATTTGGTTCTTCGTCCTCTTTTCATCTTTTTAAAAATGTATATTATTAAAAGAGGTTTCCTGGATGGAATTCAGGGTTTTATTCTGGCTGTTTTTTCCTCTGCTTATGTTTTTACAAAGTATTCTAAGCTGTGGGAGTTGAAGAGGAATAAGTAAAAATAAAATAGGCTGTGGATATAAATGTATTGGAAATACAAAAAAATCATTTGTTGTCATTTAATGGTCCTTAAATTGTCATTTGATAGTTATAATCTTATTATCTTAGAACAATTGAATGATTGTAATGCCAAATGAAAATGAATGACAGCGAAACGACTGACTAAAAATGACCATAAATGACAAGTATTGTTAAATATATAGTGGATTCTTATAAAATAAATTTTACATGTTCTAATTTTTTATTGGAATAAGATGACAATCGGGATAGTAGCAAATATTACAAAAGAAAAAGTCTATGAAGTTATTTCTACTTTAGTCAAAACTTTAAAAGAAAATGGTTTTGATTATTTGCTGATGGATATCATATCTGAAAAGAAAGATTTAATAAAAGGAAAAATAAATAAAAGTAAATTTGTTGATAGTGATAAGCTCTGTAAAAAAAGTGATATGATTATTTCGATCGGCGGCGACGGCACTATGCTTGCTACAGCTTACCGCGCACAGTTTCATAATAAACCTGTTTTAGGTGTTAATCTCGGCAAACTCGGTTTTCTTGCGGAAGTAAACATTAACCAGATGGACGTTTTTATCAAGGAAATTAAAGAAGGGAATTATGAAATCGAAGAAAGAATGGTTATAACAGGTGAATGTATAGGACATAAAATCGAAAGACTTTATGCTATAAACGATATTGTGATTGATAAAGGCGGATGGCCTAAGATGATTGAGCTTGAAGTCATTATCGGCGACAAGTATGTTACAACATTTTCTGCAGACGGTTTAATTATTGCAACTCCTACAGGTTCAACAGGCTATTCAATTTCAACAGGCGGACCCATTGTAAGTCCCAAAACCGATGTAATAACTTTATGCCCCATCTCTCCGCATAGCTTAACAATGCGGCCATTAGTATTGCCCGGAGATGAAACAATTACTATCCGGATCGGATCTTTTCACAAAGAAGTCCTGGTAAACTGTGACGGGCAGAGGGTATTTACATTTCCTCCTCCACTTGAAGTGAAAATATGCAAGAGTGAGCGTCCCTTTAAGCTTATTCATACCTCCTTAACAAGCTATTTCGAAACTTTAAGAAATAAACTTTTATGGGGAATCGATTTGAGAAATAATTCTTTTTAGTAGGAAATCAATTATGGTGAAGAAAATTATTTTTATTGTTTTGGTAATTAATATCTTTTCACGGGCTCAAGATATAAACATAGCAGCCGGACAAACAAATAAAATCGTAAAAGATACTGTATCCGGAATGCCGATGCTTATCGGATTATGTTCAAGGGAAGCTTTTAAGGACACAAGCTTTTCATGGTGGTGGATGTCCGAATACGATTTATATAATGTTGATTCAACTTTATTGAGTAAAATAAAGGATGGTTTGCAAAATGTAAATATAAAGCTTGTTATGGGGACATGGTGCAGCGATAGCAGGAGGGAAGTCCCGAGGTTCTTTAAAATTCTTGATGCAGTAAATTATCCTTCCGATAAAGTAGAAATTATATGTGTTGATGAAGATAAGCATACGGAAGGTAATGAAATAGCCGGTCTTAAAATAGATCTTGTGCCTACTATTATTTTTTATAAAGATGCGAACGAACTTGGAAGAATAGTTGAATCGCCCCAAGATACTCTTGAAAAAGATATGTTAAAAATTTTAAAATCTCATAGCTAGCGGGGACAAAACTTATTATAATATAAAAGTTAAAGGAGTGAATGTCTCAAAAGTTGGAGGCATTCCTATATCCGAATCCATTAATCCACCGGCAGCTGTTAAATATTCTATACCTAAAGCTTCATATGTTACATTTAAGCTTTATGATATTCTCGGGAGAGAAGAAAGATACTGTAGTGGACGCAAAATTTGCGTCCGCTACATTCTATACTAAAAACATAGTTTAATTGAAAAAGATTTGGAAGAACATGGTCTGATAAAATAAAAGTTTAAAAGGGTAGATTATACCTCCCAATAGATGGATAAATATTTTTAGGAGAAAAAACTTTAATTGTGTTTTGCTGCAATAGAAATAGACCCTTTTAGCATTAATATTATACTATAATATTTATACCATAAATTAAAGTACTATTTAAATTATTCTTCATAGGAACTCCGGTCTATCAATATGAACTCAAAACATTTGCAATTTTTATGTCTATTTATTTCTATTTTGGCTATATCAAGTATTAAAGCTCAGTCACTAAATAATGCTAATAAATTTTGGGAAGCTAAAAATGAAAAAAATATTCCCTTAGTGCAGCCGCTAATCACACCGCATAATCCTTTTAACATCCTAAATTATAAGCTTAAAATAAATTTATATGATAATTTTATACCCCCTATCCTAAAACTTATAGCGCTGTTGAAACCGTAACTTTTCTTGCGGATTCGGTATTAAATTCCTTTCACCTTGATGCCGTTAATACTTCACTAATGATCGATTCTGTTTCTCTATCGGGAACATCTTTTACGCATATTGATAACATTTTAAAGATAGAGCTAAATAAAACATATAACCCGGGCGATACTGTTAATGTTAAAGTTTATTATCATCACCTCAACGTAAATGATAATGCATTTTATGTGCAAGGCGGTTTTGTTTTTACCGATGCGGAACCAGAAGGAGCACGTAAATGGATCCCCTGCGTCGATCATCCTTCCGATAAAGCAACTTTTGATTTAACTGCAAAAGTTCCATCTACAGTAAAGCTAGGTTCTAATGGAAGACTGGCAGATTCTACATTGTCTGCCGATACAATTTACTATCATTGGATTAGCCGGGATCCCGTTGCAACTTATTTGATGGTAATTACAGGTAAAGTAAATTATAATCTAGATATAATTTATTGGCATAATTCATCATTGCAGAATGATTCAATCCCTATCCGCTTTTATTGGAACGAAGGTGAAAGTATAGCGAATTTAAAACATGTAGAAACTATCATAATTCCAATGATATCTCATTATTCTGATTTATTCGGTATTTACCCTTTTGAAAAGACCGGGTTTGCTACTTTGAATAATCTATATGATTCTTCATGGGCAATTATTACACCGTCGGTTGGTGTTCTTTTCAACTATTTCATCACATATGAAAAAGGATCTTGTGTTCTTCATATGTTAAGATATATTCTTGGAGACTCATTATTCTTTAAAGTTTTGAAATCTTATGCTACTGATAATGAATTCAAATATAAAAATGCATCAACAGCTCAATTTATAAACAAGATTAATGATGTAACAGGAAAAGATTATTCATGGTTTTTTAACCAATGGATTTACAATCCAAACTATCCCGTTTATGAAAATACTTATGAAATTACTGATAATAATCCGGTGTGGACCCTTAATTATAATATTACTCAGACACAAACCAACACAGTTTTCTTCAGAATGCCTGTTGGATTGCAGATTGTTTTTTTAAACGGGAGTGATTCTCGTATATCAGTGATGAATGATATGAACAATCAACAATACTCGTTTAATTTTAATAAAAAACCGGCGTCGGTAATATTTGATCCTGATGACAATATTGTTCTCAAAACCGCTTCAACTTCATTAGTATCAGTTGATCCAAATAAAAAACTCCCGTTAGAATTTAGCTTGGAGCAGAACTATCCGAATCCGTTTAATCCTTCAACAACTATAAAGTACTCAATACCTAAAGCATCTTTTGTAACATTGAAGGTTTATGATATTCTCGGAAGAGAAATGACATCATTAATTAATGAAGAAAAACCTGCAGGAATATATGAGGTTAAATTAAATGCAGTTAATCTTGCATCGGGAGTATATTTTTACAGAATAACTGCGGGCAATTTTGTAAGTACAAAGAAGTTTATCATTCTAAAATAATTTGTTTTTGCCTTTTTTGTGTCTAATCCCGGTAGTGGAGGCAAAATTTGCGTCCCTGTTCTGCCCATAAATTTATAAATAAACAAAGATGGTTATACTTAGGAAAGACACAGGTTAGCTAAAATATATGTTACAAAAGCGATAGTAATCTTAAGTTAAATTTCCTCAAAATCACACAGGTAGGTTTTTAATATTTATCCTCTTGACAAATAATTTTTTTTCTACTTATATTTTATCAAACGTCTTAATTTCTTCTCTTTAATTTAAGTCCAGAAAATTTATAATCTTAATCCATTATTAAATTTATGAACTCTATCAATCAGGATGTTTGATCATTTAGGTTTGTAAGGAAGTATTTTAAAATGAAATTTAGTGACTGGATTAAAAGAAGTTGGTACTTGACATCTAAAAAGACTCAAAAATTATTTCCGCCCATTGAATTCTTTTATTTTACATTATTGATCTTCTTTATTACAGCTAATAATGGTATTTCTCAGAATTCTAAAAGAAAAACTTTCGAGCACTTAAATCCCGATCAGGGAATGAATTCATATATTGCCCCTTGTATGATCCAGGATAGAGCAGGCTATTTATGGTTTGGGACTTATAATGGTGTAGACCGTTATGATGGTAATGGTTTTACTTCGTATAAATATGAACCTGGAAATCCAAATAGTATTAACAGCGGTTCCGTGCAGGCACTTTGTGAAGGTAAGGATGGCAATATATGGATTGGCACATCACTTGGCCTAGATATGTTGGATCCTACCACCGGTAACTTTTCCCATTTTGTTTTGCCTCCTACTAGAACCGGAATTAATTTCAGCAGCTATATTCTTTCTATATGTGAAGATACTTCCGGTATACTCTGGGTAGGAACAGGAGATGGTTTAAATAAATTTGATAAAACCACCATGAAGTTTACAACTTTTAAACATGACAGCACCGATACCGGTAGTTTAAGCAACAATTATATCCATGCACTATTAGTGGATAAAGAAGGTACGCTCTGGATTGGTACAGGCAACGGACTTGATAAACTTGATAGAAAAACAGGGAAATTTATCCACTGCTGGCATGATCCCAAAAATCAAATTGGATCTATAAATATTGGGTGGGATAATGCAATTGAGTATTCCCTACCTTATCAAATAAATTCCATCTACGAGGATAATTTGGGTTCGATCTGGTTATGTACTAATGGTGAAGGATTAATCGAAGTGAATCCCAGAGATGGATCATATACAACTTATAAACATAATTTAAAAGATACGGAATGCTTAAACAGTCTGACTAGTGATAATATTGAATCTATAGGTGAGGATCATGATGGCATTTATTGGATTGGTACAAAATATAATGGGCTTAGTACATTTAATAAGCAGTCAAACAAATTTATTCATTATTACCATAATGATTATGACCCGGGAAGTTTAAGCATTGATATGATCCTGGCAATTTGTTGTGAACGTTCAGGGACAATCTGGATAACCTCATTTAACGGATTAAATAAAATTAACCGGAAAGAATTTCCATTCAAACAATATAATAATATTGAAAATTCATGGGATAAATCTTTTGGAACGGGTGCATCTGTTATAAACAGCAATAACGGGAAATTATGGGTCCAAACAGGTAATGGTGAAATATTAAAATTTGATCCTGAAATCAATTCTTTTTTGCCGCAATTTAACAGTTACAAAACAGGAATGAATTATATCGCAGAAGACAAAAAGGGAAATATATGGATAAAATTAAATACCGGCGGGATTTACTTGAAGGAAAGAAATGGACAAATTACCCGGATAAAATATCCCTCGGGAAAAGAATTTAGTCAACAAGTCTATTGCATTTATACTCCCCCTTCAAATGATACTGTATGGGTAGGAACGCTTGAAGGCGGTATTTTCTTTATTAATAAACAAAGTAAATCAATTTCATTACTTAAATCCATCAACACTTCAATTAAATGTATATATAAAGATTCTTTTGGACTGCTCTGGGCAGGGACAAAAGATGCCGGTTTGATCCGGTATAATATATCTCAAAAAAAATTTGTCCTATTTAAATCCGATATAAATAATCCTCAAAACATTTCAGGTAGTTTAATTACGGCAATTTATGAAGATAAGAAAAGAGATGTTTGGTTTGGAACAAATATCGGGTTGAATAAATATATTCGTTCAACTAATTCATTCATTCATTATACCGAAATGGAGGGCCTGCCAAATAATCTGATATTTGCAATTGAAGGAGATGCTCATGGAAATTTATGGTTCAGCACAAATAAAGGTATTTCAAAATTAAATCCTGAAACCGGGAAAATAAAAAATTACGATATTACATATGGCTTTACGAGTAACAGATTTTATTTTACCGGCTGTGAAACAGAAAACGGAGAGATTTATTTTGGAGGACCCGGCGGAATTACACGCTTCAACCCCGATAGTATAAAAGAAAATCCTTATATACCTCCAATTGTTATAACATCCTTTAGAATATTTGATAAATCTATTCATTTCGGGAAAGAAATAAAATTATCTTATAATAAAAACTTTTTGTCTTTTGAATTTGCAGCATTAAGTTATATAACTCCTGAAAGAAACCAATATACTTACAAAATGGAAGGAGTTGATAAAGACTGGATTTATTCCGGTTCAAGACATTATACATCATATCCAAATTTAGCTCCGGGTACATATACATTTAGAGTTAAGGGTTCAAACAATGACGGCATCTGGAATGAAGCAGGAACCTCAATTTTAATAATTATATTACCCCCCTGGTGGAAAACAAACTGGGCTTATATTTCTTACGGATTAGTATTCATTCTTACTTTATACGGTTTAAGACGATATGAACTGAATAGAGTAAAATTAAAAGATAAAATCAAGATGGATGAAGCGGTTTTTAAAGAAAAAGAAGAAACCGATAAGATGAAATCTAGGTTCTTTGCTAATATTTCACATGAGTTTAGAACACCCTTAACATTAATTCTTGGACCGGCTGAAAAAATTAATTCTCAAACTTCTAATAATATAATTAAAGATTCCGGGATAATAAGAAGGAATTCAAAACGTCTTTTACAATTAGTAAACCAGCTGCTCGATCTTTCAAAGCTGGAAGCGGGGAAATTAAAGCTTGAAGCTTCAAAAAATAATATTGTTTCTTTTGTAAAAGGAATTGCACTATCATTTGAATCTCTATCGGAAGAGAAAGATATCAGCTTAAAAATAATACCCAGTAAAGAATATATTGAATCTTATTTCGACAAAGAAAAAATGATAAAAATATTATCAAATATTCTTTCAAATTCGTTTAAGTTTACCCAGACGGATGGAACTATTACAGTTAGTATAATTGAAAACGAGAATAATGTTGAGATAAAAATTAGAGATACCGGAATAGGAATTTCACATGAAGAAATTCCAAAACTATTTGACAGATTTTACCAGGTTGATTCTTCAATTAATAGAGAATATGAAGGAACGGGTATCGGGTTAGCATTAACAAAAGAATTAGTTGAACTTCATCATGGAAATATTAGCGTTGAAAGCGAATTAGGTCAGTGGACGGAATTTACAATTTCACTCCCGCTGGGTAAAGATCATTTAAAAGATGATGAGGTATCAACAAAAGAAAAACAAGATAAACCTGAAATGCTTATTGACGAGAAAAAATATCTCCTTTCAAAAAATACTAATGAAGATCTAATTGAAAATTCTGAACTAAGTTATTTAAAAGATGATAAGACGATTATCCTTATTGTTGAAGATAACTATGATATGCGTGAGTATATTAAAGAATCGCTGGACAGCAGCTATATAATTGAGGAAGCTGTCAATGGTGAACAGGGATTAAGAAAAGCGGTAAAAATCATTCCAGATTTAATAATAAGTGATATGATGATGCCGAAGATGGACGGGAATGAAATGACCAAAATTCTAAAGAATGATGAAAAAACCAGTCATATACCTATAATAATATTAACAGCACGATCGGGTCAGGAGAATAAACTTGAAGGTCTGCAAACGGGCGCTGATGATTATCTTACAAAACCATTCGATATAAAAGAATTGCAAATAAGGATAGAAAATTTAATAAAAATAAGAAAGAAGCTTCAGGAAAAATTCAGTAGAATAGAAAACAAAACACCCAAAGCCGAAGAGAAAAAATTAAGCAGCGTTGATGAAAAGTTTATGTTTAAAGTTATGGATATAATCGAGAAACATATTTCGGAAGAAGATTTTAATATTGAAGATTTTTGCAGCGAAGTGGCAATGAGCAGAACTCAATTGCACAGAAAATTGAAAGCATTAACAGGGAAATCTGCCAGTATCTATATAAGATCTGTAAAATTAGCAAATGCCAAAAAGATGATAGAAAATCAGAAAGGAAATATTTCCGAAATAGCTTATTCTGTTGGATTTTCAAGTCCTGCCTATTTTACCAAGTGTTTTAAGGAAGAGTTTGGTTATCCGCCAAGTGCTATTGTTTAATTGATTCCACACCATAAGGATTACACAAACATATACTTTCAGGTTCGTAACTGAACTTATTCGGAAATCTTAATCTTACTCGTAATCCTAATCTTATAATTATACAGAAAGAGTAAGGAAAAGATCATATTAAGTTAATTAGACTATTGTAACATGTGCTATAATTTATATAAATGGAACAATAGTATAAGTAAAAGGCACAATAATAATATGCTCCCCTTGTTTTGATTTCGTTTATTTGTCGAAGAAAATTAAAAAGGAAAGGAGAGCATTATGAAAAAGTTTTTTTATTCGAAACTGTCAATAATGTTAATAACAATATTTTTATTCGGTTCTGTCTCTTTATACTCTCAGGAGATAAGTTATGGTGATTCTGCATCCTTAGGGAACGGTACAATAAAAGCGTGGATAAAAACAGATTCTGTTAATAATCCCCAAAGCATTGGGTTTACTCTAACTGAAGATGTTTTAACGAACCTTCCAGCAATCGGGACTATGATTCATTTAAATTTACCTAAAAACGCCTCAGATACATTATTCAATCATATATTATTTGATTGGAATCCAATGGGACACCCGCCTGCAGGTATTTATACTTTACCTCATTTCGATCTTCACTTTTATATAATTAATAAGCAAGAACGCCTGGCAATACCTGGCGGCCCTGATCCAATTAAAGTAGAACCCCGATTTGTTCCACCTGATTATGTATCAGATCCAACGGGTGTTCCTCAAATGGGAACTCACTGGACTGATACAACGGCACCGGAGTTTCATGGACATGTTTTTGATAAAACATTTATTTATGGATATGCAAAAGGTAAGTTTAGCTTCTACGAACCTATGTTTACAAAAACTTACCTGGAAACTCATCCACATTTTACAGGAAGCATAAAGCAGCCTGCAGAATTCCAAAAAGAAGGATATTATCCTAAAACTTATAAGATAGATTATGATTCGGCTAATCATGTTTACAATTTTGAAATAACAGATTTGGTTTGGCATGATGCTGCTGCACCTTCGGGCATGCCTATTACCAGATTACAGCTTTGGCTTAGAGCTGATACTGGTTTAGTTTTTAATGGTTCTAAAGTAAGCAGATGGATGGATCAAAGCGGTAACGGAAATGATGCAATTGAGACAGATACAAGCCGTCAGCCTGTGTTGGTAAATAATGTAATAAATAATAAACCCGTAATAAGTTTTGACGGAGTAAATGACAGGTTAGGATTTACAGGTTCAAAAAAAATGAGTCAGATTAGTCTTTTCATGGTTTTCAACAATAGATCCGGTGCCTCAGGATCTAATCCCCCTGGATTTGTACTATCATTAGGTCCCAGCGGTCCTTTTGTGGCCAATGAACACTTTGCCGTTAAAATGCGGGGCATGGATAATGGCGACAATGATATTATTGTTGGTACCGAAGATCATAATGATTATGTGGTATTTACCGGTCAGAATATTGCGAAATACAATGAATGGAGAAACATTAATATTGTCCGAGACAGAACAGTATCAAATACAACCTTAAGGTGGAATGGAGTTTCTGCTCCTTCGTCAGCTTCCGGAGCTAATATTTCTATTTCCGTTCCACTTGGTGATTCCACGGCTTCAGGGGGAGGAGTTGGATCAACTGATAATTTTCCGGATTTGGGGAGAGTCCTAGCAAAATGCGATATAGCTGAAATAATAGTCTATGATACCGTTCTTTCTGATCCGGACCGGTTATCAATAGAGAAATATCTTACTGATAAGTATAATATAACTGTTACCGGAGTAGATGATTTCCAAAATAAAAATATCCCTGAAAGCTTTACTCTTTACCAGAATTACCCGAACCCGTTTAATCCTTCAACTACTATAGAATTTTCTATACCGCAAGCTTCTTTTGTAACTCTGAAAATTTACGATATTCTTGGCAGGGAAGTTACATCATTAGTTAATGAAGAAAAGACCGCAGGAAGTTATCAGATACAGTTTAATGCGGAGTCGCTTGCAAGCGGAGTATATTTCTATAAGATTCAAGCAGGAAGTTTTATTCAGACAAAGAAAATGATCCTTTTGCGTTAGAAATTTATAGCTTCGCAGAGGATTTGAAATTAAGTATTCTTTTGTTCGGCTTTCGACATTTTACGAATTTCGAAGATCGAAAAAATAGAACTCCAAATGTTAAAGTTTTTATTCAAAATATTGACAAAAAAAATATCATAAGGAAAAAATTTATGCAACAATTAAGAACACTTATCGTCCTTGGTTTTTCAGTATCATTTTTATTTTTTTCATGCAATAATAAAAGTAGTGCTGAAAACCGGGGTAAAGACACTGTATCTGATAATGGAGGAACATCCGGTGCTTCTTCTAATGGCGATGCCAGCTTCTCCTGTATGCTTGATGGGAAAGAGTTTTCTGGAAGCGGAACTGATGAGAATATCAATGCAGCCTTCCATCTTAAAGGAGATGACAAAGGACAAATATTTTTTAGGCTTTCTGATTTGAAGGAGCCTGGAGAAAAATTGATGTTTGAGGTACCGGGAAAGAAAGGTTCAACAACTTTAAGTGCTACATCCACTTTTAGCTATATAGGATATATAACCAAAGGCTATATAAACTACCTGGATAATCCCTTAACTGTTACTATAACTTCAATAAATGCTGCAAGGGTATCAGGAACTTTCTCAGGCAAATATACTTTATCAGAAGGAAGCGGTGATAGTAAAGCAAAGGAAACCATTGCTGTAACGGAGGGAAAATTTGATATCCCATTTTCCACATCGGCTGATTGGAAGAAATTATATAACGCGGAATAAATTAGAGCAAACAGGTAAATATTTTTTAATAAATAAAAAATAATAAATTATATGCAACACTTAAAAACATTTGTTTTTCTTGTTTTTGGGGGAACAATTCTATTCTATTCGTTTAAAGGAGATGGAAAGCCAAGGGGAGACAAAGAGAGCTTTTCAAAGACTTCAGCATCTATTAGTTCCGGTGATGATATGTATTATGAATTAACCACAACTTCAACCGGAAAAAATTTTAGCATGCAGGGAGTTACTAAAATATTTATGTCTTCAAAAGGTGATATGCGTAAAGAAATTAATATGACTAATTCATTTTCCGGTAATAAGCATACATCTACAATAGTAGTCATAGGTCATTCAGATAAACCTGATGAAAGCATTTCTATTGAAGACGATGAAAAAACCTACACGATAAATCACATAGATAGAGGTGATCAGAATACTGGAGAAAAAATACAGTCCACAGTTTCAAAAATCGGTGAAGAAAAAATTTTGGGCTTTAAATGTGTACATGCAAGAATTATTTCTAACATAAGCATAGCGAAAATTTCTTCACATGTAGATACTTTCGACATATGGAGAAGTGATGATGTACCGGTACCGGCATCTGTAAAAAAATTGATGAATCAGTTTGAATCAAAAACCGGAATTTTCATGAGCGATCCGGAGGTGGCGAAAAAATTGAAACAAATGGGCTGCGAAGGTTTCATGGTTAAGATTGAAGTGAAGGGTAAAAGTGCTTCCACTGTAACTGAACTTACTAAAGTGGAGCATAGATCAATTCCTGCCGGCATGTTTCAGATACCCGTGGGTTATACTGAAGATAAAAACTGAATGTAAACAATATTTGACATTTACTTAGACAACGACATTAATTAAATGAAAAAATTTATTTTGAATATTATAATCTCTTCAGGAGTAATTCTTTTGTTTATAACATCATGTAATAAACAAAATGAGCCGATACACAATTTAATCATTAACGGAAGTGCAGAAAGACCAAGACACGACAGCATTCCTGGAGGATGGACAAATGTAAAAGGTAATTGGAGATCTGTTAAAGGCGACAGCATTACTCACGCTTATGCCTTGGCGCAAAACGGCAAATATCTTTTTTTTGAAGGGCAGGATTCTTTGGGCATACTTCAGCAGGATATCAATCTTGAAAAGTATGCCGGCGGCATTAATGCACATAAACAACAGTTTATATTCATCGGTTATTTAAGATCTTATTTACAGTATCCTCCTGACCAGACAATAATTACCATTATGTGTTTGGATAAATCAAAAAGTAAACAACTTTACACTTTTAGCAGTGATACTATTTCATCAGTAAGTGAGTGGCAGAAGGTAACAGAAAGTTTAATTGCCCCGGTTTATACCCGTTTTATAAGAGTTCAATTAATTGCGCACCGGCGAAATGGATTAGATAATGATGGTTATTTTGATAATATAACGCTTACGGCTACACCTGTAGAAAATAATTTGAGCCTTTCTCTATTTATTGCCGGGTCCATATGTGTTATAGCAATAATATTGTGGGTAGTTATAAAACAGAGAAAGAACAAAAAAGTAGCTCAAATAAAATCCTAAAAAATAAAAAAGCATTCCGGTTAACTTTAATTTGAGTCTTGCTTCCGGTGTTTATTTCTATAGGATAACTGCAGGTAATTTTGTAAGTACAAAGAAGTTTATCATCTTGAAATAATTTGTTGCTGCCTTCCCTTCACTACGGTATGTAGGGGACGCAAATTTGCGTCCCCTACAATTAAAACACGTTAATTATTTAATACGTGACAAGTTTTTACAACCGTTTACTTGTAAATGACACCTGTTACAATTCAACCTTTTAATTTTACATCAGATATTTAACAACAATAACTCTTACATAATTAAAAGGAGATACAAAATGAAAACAGGAAGAAACAAAATAGTAAAGGTTGCAGCAGTAGTTATAGCTGCAATGATTTTATCAAGCAGTGCCTTTGCAATGAATTTAAAAGCTGATAAAACCGAAATACCTGAGCAGATGGTTCAAAATTTAGCAGTAGGGATTGCATCTGATAATTTAGGTTTAAAAACCAACTGCATTTATTTTGCAGGATTTTATGAAATTGAAGGGCTTATTGAACCTTTGGTTAAACAATTAGCTAAAGAATCAAATCCAAACACAAGAGTTTTAATAGCACTTGCTCTTTATAAGATTGGAAATCCAGAAGCTGTGAATGCTGTTGAAAAATTAGCCAAGAATGATGTTGATCCTGTGGTTAAGAAAATGGGAAATGCAATACTTGCAGGATTTCAGAATACTAAATCCTTTTCAAACAATTTAAATGTTTCAAATAAGTGAGCAAAAAATTGATGGAAGAAAGACTCAAACGACTCCTCCTATAATAAACCCCGGTCATTAAAAATCGGGGTTTTGTTTTTCTTAACAAGCCCGTTAGAATTTGGCAATAAGTACTTGCCATCGCACTCACGAACTAATAATTTTGTAATCAAACACAATGAGATTAATCATTCTGAATTTATTAATTGAAGATTAAGATTAGGATTATCGCGAAGGGATTTCCTTCGGAAAAAGTAAGATTAAGATTTCTATATGAATAATCCTAATATAAAAATGAAGGAAAAAAGATGGAATATAGAAAATTAGGAAAGTCGGATTTGAAGATTTCGGCAGTTACATTCGGTGCCTGGGCTACAGGCGGATGGATGTGGGGAGGGCAGGAACGCAATGAAGCAGTTAATGCAATTAGAGCTGCTTATGACTCCGGTGTAACTTCAATTGATACTGCTCCTGTTTACGGTCAAGGTACTAGTGAAGAGGTAGTAGGCGAAGCAATTAAAATATTGCCCAGGGATAAAGTGCAGATTTTAACTAAATACGGCTTACGCTGGGATACGTCTAAAGGACAATTCTATTTTAAAAGTAAGGATAATCAGGGTAATCCTATTAACCTGCACAAATATGCCTCCAAGGAAGGTATTATGAAGGAATGTGAAGATAGTTTAAGGAGACTAGGTACAGATTATATTGATCTTTACCAGATACATTGGTACGATCCGACAACACCTGTCCGGGAAACAATGGAAGCGGTCAGTCAGCTCATAAAAGATGGAAAGGTACGGTATGCCGGGGTATGTAATTATGATGCATCACAAATGAAAGAAGCTGAAAAATATATACCACTATTATCTGATCAAGTCCCTTACAGCATGTTGAGAAAGGGAATTGAAGATGAATTGGTTCCTTATGTAATTAAAAATAAAAAATCAATTTTAGCTTACAGCCCTTTGCAGTTAGGAATACTTACCGGCAAAATGAAACCGGGCCATAAATTTCCTGAAGGGGATCTTAGGAACAATTCATTCTATTTTAAAGATGAAAATATAAAACTTACAAATGCTTTCCTTGATAAGATTAAACCTTTAGCAAATGAGAAAAAAGTTACCCTCGCGCAGTTAGTTATTCGCTGGACCATTGAACAGCCCGGAATCACAATAGCTCTGGTTGGTGCAAGGAATCCAAAACAAGCCGTAGAAAATGCAAAAGCTGCGGATATAAAATTAAGTCCTGAAGATATAGAGTGTATTACAAAAGAATTAAATAAACTTGAACTTATTAGATAAATAGAAAACGATGTAGAGACGAGGCATGCCTCGTCTCTACGGTTGATTGGATTTCGATTATCTAATCAAACAAATCCTACACAAATAATAACTTATTTGTTTTCCAACCCTTTATAAAAATTTTGTAAGATATAAAACGCTTCCTTCTTTTCTCCTCTATTTGAAATTAAACCTTTCCTGTTCCAGAAATCCTGGATGTCCGGAAGCACCCTTCTCGGCGAGCGGAAATCCATTAATATCCATGGAGTCATCCCTTTTATGAATAATACTTTTTTTAGCATATTAACTTGATGCCGGTAAACATTTGCCTGGTATTCTTCAGTCCATTTAGTTAAATCATCACCGTGCTTTCCGTATAAAGCTCCGGCTCCAAATTCACTTATAATTACAGGTTTATTATAAGCACATTTCCAGACTAAATTATCAGCTTTTGAAGGTAAGCCGTCATACCATCCAATGTACTCGTTATCTCCTATTACATCGAGATATTTTCCAAAGGGATCGTCAATCATTAATGTAGTATCATTAGTATAATGTCTTTCTAGTGCAGCTGTAATTAAACGGGTTGGATCAAGCTGTCTTGCTAACTCTTGTAATGAAGTTAAAAATTTTAACCTGGGTTCACTTATTGGAGTTTCATTCGACATTGACCATAAAATTATTGATGCCTTATTTTTATCCCGGGTTATTTCTTCTCTAAGCTGACTTTTTGCATTTACAAGAGTGGAGTCATTATCCCATAAAATTGTCCAGTAAACAGGAATTTCCGACCAGACTAAAATTCCCATTTTGTCTGCCATCCTTGTCATATGTTCATTATGAGGGTAATGAGCTAACCGGACAAAATTACAATTAAGTTCTTTAGCCCAGCCAAGTAAAATTTCTGCATCTTCTTTACTGAATGCTCTCCCTGAACGGATTGGGGCTTCTTCATGAATTGATATTCCTCTAAGAAAAATCGGTTTTCCGTTTAGTAAAATATCTATTCCCTTAGTTTCAATTGTCCTAAATCCAATTTGGTCTTTTACCGTATCTGTTTCCGATTCTAAAATTACATTATAAAGCTTTGGATTATCAGGCGACCAGAGAGTTAAGTTTGCATCAAAATCTAATTTTGCAAAACCATCGCTGTTGGTTTTTACTTTTGTTTGAATATTAGCTTCAGGTATTTTTATAGTTACATTTTGTTCTCTATTATCTCCATCGAGCTGTACCCAACCCGAGACCTGACTAGCAGAACCTTTTTTAAGCTGTATAAAATAATCTCTTATAAATGTTGAAGGAACTTCAATCAATTTTACATCACGTGTTAAGCCGCCGTAATTCCACCAATCGGTATTTAAAGTTGGAACACCTTCCCTCATACGTTTGTCGTCAACTTTTGCAATCACGAAATTATCTTTTTCTTTTACAAGGTCAGTGATTTCAAAATTAAAAGGAGTGAAACCCCCGAAATGCTCGCCTAATTTTTTCCCGTTTAAATATACATCAGCTTTATAATTTGCAGCTCCAAAATAGATAAATAATCTTTTCCCGGATTTCCTTTTGTAATCGAAATCTTTCTTGTACCAGATTGTTCCTTCATATAAAAACAGTTTATCATTTTGTGTATTCCAATCACCAGGAACATCCAGCATGGCTGATTTATCGAAATCATATTCTATTAAATCAGTTTTTGATTGAGGTTTTTTATTTAGAAAAAATCCGTTATTACTTGGCATGTACCTGTAATCATAATACCCAATTTCATAAGGATCTATGATCGTCCGCCATTTCCCGTTTAAAGATGTACAATCCCTGTTATCCGTATTAATTATAAGCGGAGCAGTTTGCGCAAATACTATTTGTAACATTAATATAAAAGTTGATATAAAAATTTTCATAAAATATCCCTTAAATATTATTTAAAGTTTTAAACGATTCATTTTGTTCTTCATTCTAATTCCTTTTATGCGAGCTTAATTCAAGGCTGCCAGGCGACCTGTTCTGGATAATGTTAATGAAGCCGGAAGCTTTTGCGAAGACCGGTTCAGGCACACAAACATGCAACCGATGCACTTCATGCATCCATGCTTTATTATTCTTCTAGTTCTTTAAATTCACCTAATGTTTTTGTAAAAATGAAGATTACCAGTATTCCCAGGAATATGTTTACAGCTAAAGTAAACCAAACATATTCGGGCTGATTTAAACTATCACGGAAATACCCGTAAAGTGAAGTATAAATAACCCCGCTTAAAGCTCCGCCTAAACCGGTTGCTAAAAAGTTTGATCCCATATAAAGCCCGGCCTTTTCTTTTGGTGCAATCCATGTAATATACTCCTGGATTCTAGGAGAAGAGATCATTTCACCAATTGCAAATAAAAATATTCCAAAGAAGATCCATTCGGAAGCGCCGATTTTTGCATAAGCTATAACCAGGAAACTAATCCCGGTAACAAATAAACCAAATAAAAATGAAGGTAAAGCTTTAAACTTTTCAAATGTCCTTGAAATTATAATTTGAAAAATAATTATAACATAACCTGTATTAGCTATAGTTTCTCCGAGCACACGTCTTGTCCCGTTCCCGGTATCTTCGGAAAAGATGGATGCAAATCCGGCACCGAAAACTCCTTTTAAGGATTGGTACAAACTCACCGTATTAAGATTTCGATCAATATAAATTGCTAGGAGATTAAAGAATGACCAGAAGGGGAGCCAGAAAAATATTCCCAGCAAAATTAGAAATATTAAAAATTTGTAGTCGGAAAGAGCAACTCTCATATCTTTAAACTTTTGTTTAAGGCTTATTCCTTCAATTTCACGGGGAGGTTCTTTATAAAAGAAAATTGTTATCAGCAGCATCAATATTATTCCAATTGCTGCAGCCAAAAAAGCGTAATTCCATGATATTGCTCTCAAATTACCTGCTACAATGGGTCCGAAAGATGCCCCAACGTTCACCATAGCATAAAAAATTCCAAAGCCGAGAGTTTTATTAGTTTTGTCGGAAACTACCCTAACAGTACCGGAAATTAATGGTTTGAAAATTCCTGCAGCTAAACCAATGCTCAACATCGTCAAAGCAATTCCTGAGAAAGATTTTGTAATAATTAAAAGTAGAATCGAAGGAAGGTAAGCTAAGTATGCAACAATTAAAACTTTTTTAAATCCGAATTTGTCTGCAAATGTACCTGAAAAAACAGGAACCACATAAGAAAATAACAAAAAAAGACTTTGAACAATTCCAAGCTCTGCTTTGGTATAGCCAAGATATTCCATATAAATACCAAAGCCCATATAAATCCCGTAATATGCAAATCTTTCAAGGATTTCTATAGTATTGGCAATCCAGAATACTTTTGGGAAGGAGGTTCTGTTTTTCATAATGCTGAAGTTTGTTTTAAGAATTTAAATTTAGATAAAGAATTTATGAAATATGTATTTAAAGAAAAAATAAGAATTGAAGTTAGCAGGATTTTTAAAGCAAGGGTATAGGGGTATAAAAGTATATGGATATATTGTAACCCGTGCCCTTATACCCTCTATACCTTTATACCAATATACCTCTATACCAGTTATCTAACTTACTTCCTTATCAACAACATTAGTCATAAATCTCCAAACAGCCAGCCAATAATTGTTTGTATTGGAAAAAGTCCATATTTCCCTTCCCGTTCCATCATACTTTTTATTATTTATTTCATAAACAATATGATATAAATAATCTGCAGTTGCTGTTTTATCAAATAGTTCTACATGAAAATCTGACTCATCAAAACTGTAAGTTTTGCTGTTGCTGTAAAAATCTTTATAACTTTTTATTATCTCCTCTGAGCCGGTCATGCGGTTATTAAAATCAGGAGAAATCATAATAATATTATTGTGAAAATATTTTCTTAAATCTTCTATCCTCCCTCCTAACCAGGCTCTGTTAATACTTTTAATAAGATTTAAGATTTCCTTTTGAGAACTGTTTAGAACTTCTGTTTTTTCCATTCTATCCTCGCATAAAAGTTTTCCTGAAAGGAAATTTAATTCAAATTTATGATATTTGTAAACCGATTCGTTTTTAAAATATTCATGCTTTTTTGATCTCAGAATATAGATCGACTATTTATGATTTTTGATTTTTTACCTCTTAATTCAAAAATCGTTAATCTTTATTCGTTAATCATGGTAGTTTTCCTGAAAAAATATTACAATTCACTTCCCGCATTATTCCCTTGATGCACTTTTCATATTTGCTATTTTTGAAATATGAAATTGAAAATTATAATTGCTGCAGTAATATTCTCAACTTTTAGCTTTGCTCAATTAAGCAATGATTTAAATAATTTCTACATGCTTGGTCAAAACTACGAACAAGCGGGAGAACTGGAAAAAGCTAAAAGTATTTATGAAGACCTATATAAGAAGCAGCCTAATAATTATCAAATATTCGATGCTTTAAATAGAATTTATATTCTGTTAAAAGCGTACGATTCGTCAATTCAATTGATAAATGATCAAATTAAATCTTCACCTGCAAATATAAATCTTTACGGAATGCTCGGTACAACTTATTACCTAATGGGAAATGAAAATAAAGCTTATCAAACATGGGATGATGCTTTGAGAAACTTTCCCCCAAGTGCCGGCACTTACAGAACTTTTGCCAATTATGCAATTCAGATGAGATCATTTGAAAAAGCAGTTGAATATTTGAAAAAAGGAGAAGCAATAGCCGATGACCCGAAATATTTTTCGTATGATCTTGCAAATATTTATACCATTACAATGCAGTATAAGGATGCGGCAAAGGAATACTGTTCTATTCTTTCAAATGATCCGAACCAGTTTAGTGCTGTTCAGGCAAGAATATTATCTTATGTAAAAAAACCGGATGCATTGAAATCCACAATTGAAGTATTTAGTAATTATAGCGGCAATGATAATAATCTTAGTTTTGACCTGATTCTTGCAAGACTTTATGTTGAAAATAAATCGTACAAAGAAGCGTTTAATCTTTATAAAGATATCGATAATGAAGATAAAAAGCAGGGTTTGGAAATGTATAGTTTTGCAGAGCTAATTTTTAATGAAGGTCAATATTCTATTGCTGCCGATGCTTATAATTATATAATAGATAAATATCCGAATTCTCCTTTTGCTTCCAGGGCAAAGCTGGGATATGCTAAAACTCTTGAAGCAAATTTAAGTGTTAAAGATTCTGAAGATGATTGGAAACAGTTTCATTTTATTAATTCAGGGAAATCTGATGATGAAGAAAAAGCCATTTCTGCTTATTTGGAACTGCCCAAAATTTATCCCAATTCAGAAGCAGGGTATGAAGCGTATTTACATGCGGGAAGGATCAGGCTTTACCGGCAGAATGATATTCCTGATGCCGAAAAATATTTTAATACAGTAATTGAAAAGACTCCGCTTTCTGGGTATGGTGCGGCAGCTTATGCAGAATTGGGCAAAATCAATTTACTTAATGGAAATCTTGATTCTGCCGAAATGAATTATTCAAAAATTTTTCAAAATAGACAATTATCAAAAGAAACCAGGAATTATGCAGCATATCAGCTTTCAAAAATAAATTTTTATAAAGGAAATTTTGAAAAGGCTCGGAAAATATTAGATCCGATTTTCAACGATTTAAAAGATAATTCGGCAAATGATGCAATTGAATTTTCATTCATTTTGAATATTTCATTTAAAGATTCGGTAAACCTTGTGGTTTTTTCTTCGGCAGAATTTCTGGCAGAACAGCAAAAATTCAAAGAAGCTGCAGATAAATATAAAATTATTGCATCAAATCCACAGGCATTTTTATTGCAGGGAATATCACAATTGAGAGAAGCACAAATGGAGCTGGCTCTTAATAATTATGATAAATCCCTAAATTTACTGCAGGAAATAACAGACGAAGGTGAAAGAAACATTTATGCCGATAAAGCTTTATATTTGATAGGTAAGATTTACCAATTTAGTCTAAACGAAACAAATAAAGCCGTACAGGCGTATGAAAAGTTACTTGAAAAATTCCCTAACTCGTTATATCTTGATGAAGTAAGGGACGAAATAATTAAACTTAGGAATAAAACAAGTTAGAGAGTAAAATGGCAAAAAAACAAAACCAGAAAATTGTTAAATGTTCATTTTGCGGGAGGGACGGAAGTGAAGTAGGCAGCATGATTGCCGGTCCCGATGTGTATATATGCGATATTTGTATCGGAAGCAGTGTAGATATTTTAAAAAATAATTTAGCTGCATATACAAATACAAAAACAAAAAGCTTTCAGAATCATACTCCCGAATCGATTAAAAAAACTCTGGATGAATATGTAATTGGGCAGGACAAAGCAAAAAAAATCTTATCAGTTGCAGTTTATAACCATTATAAAAGGATAAATTCTAAAACATCATTTTTTGAATTAGATGATGTAGAAATTGAAAAAAGTAATATTTTATTAATTGGACCAACCGGCGTCGGCAAAACTTTATTAGCTCAAACTTTAGCAAAGATATTAGATGTTCCTTTCGCAATTGCCGATGCGACTACATTAACCGAAGCAGGTTATGTCGGCGATGATGTTGAAACTGTACTTGTTCACTTATTACAAGCTGCCGATTATAATCTTGAAAGGGCCCAAAAGGGAATTGTATATATTGATGAGATAGATAAAATTGCTCGCAAAAGTGAAAGCACTTCAATTACTAGAGATGTTTCCGGCGAAGGAGTGCAGCAGGCTTTACTGAAAATATTGGAAGGAACAATTGCTGGTGTTCCGCCAAAAGGCGGTAGAAAACACCCTGAGCAAAGTTTAATAAATATTAATACAAAAAATATTTTATTTATTGTCGGTGGTGCTTTTGATGGTATTGACAAAATAATTGCAACAAGAATCAACAAAAATAAAATGGGATTCTCTTCCGAGCTTAAAAGTAAAAAAGCTGATGATGAATTAATTAAACATATATTACCGGAAGATCTTCTTAGGTACGGATTAATCCCGGAATTGATTGGCAGGATCCCGGTTATAGCTCCACTTCAATCCTTATCTGAAGAAGCTTTTCATTCCATTTTAACCGAACCGAAGAATGCAATTTTAAAGCAGTATAAAAAGTTGTTTATGATGGAAGGAATTGAACTTGAATTTGATCCTTTCGCGATTGATGCTATAGTTTCCAAGGCAATGGAAAGAAAAACCGGCGCTAGAGCTCTAAGAGCAATTGTTGAAGAGTTTATGCTGGATGTTATGTTTGAACTTCCTAATAAAGACAATATAGATAAATGTGTTATTACAAAAGATGTTGTTGATGAAGGTGCAGAACCGATTTATCTTGAAGATAGGAAATCTGCTTAACGAAATATTCAGATCAAACTAATTAGTACCTTATAAAAGAGCATGGTTGTATGGATGGAACATGCATGTCTTGCTCTTTCCGCCTGAGGCGGATCCGCCTTAGGCTGAGAACTTGCTCTTACACTTTAACTTGACTTATGTGATTTTAGGTAAGCTTTCGATATGTTAAAAAAAATTGTTTTTCTTTCTTTTCTATTTTTCATCTCTCTATATGCCCAATCCAAAATTTTAATTTACATGGATTTAAAGCAGACAGATCATCTGCGTGCGTATGGAATAACTTACAATGCATTAACCAAGGGAATAAAAGCAGACTGGCTTTTAAATTACCGCGGCGGTTCTTTCATGCTGGATTACAATAATTGGGTTGCTTCCGAATGCCGTATTGAAGGGGTTGCATTTGATCCAATCTCTGCTTCGCAGGCAGCAGAAATTTATTCGACCGTTCAAAGCGATGATAATAATATGGATGTTGTACGGTTGGAGAAAGCTCCCAAAATTGCTGTATATGTTCCGCCGGGATTTATGCCCTGGGATGATGCAGTTACTTTAGCTCTTGAGTATGCAAAAGTTCCTTATACTAAAATCTGGAATGATGAAATACTTCGCGGTGATCTTTCTAAGTATGATTGGCTTCATCTTCATCATGAAGATTTCACAGGGCAGTATGGTAAATTTTATGCAAGCTTCAGTAATGCTCAATGGTATATCGATCAGCAAATGGAATATGAAAATGATGCAAAGAAAAACGGTTTCAAAAAAGTTTCCGATATGATGAAAGCTGTTGCATTGACTATTAAAAATTATGTTGGGCAAGGAGGCTTTTTATTTGCCATGTGCTCTGCTACAGATACATACGATATCGCATTAGCCGCACAAAATGTAGACATATGCGCTTCAATGTTTGATGGCGATGCTGCAGATCCGGATGCAAATAATAAGCTTGATTTCTCAAATACACTGGCATTTCAAAACTTTAAACTTGAAATGAATCCTTATGTATATGAATACAGTAATATTGATATCCAGCCTTCCGAAATCGGAGATCCCGCTAACGATTATTTTACTTTATTTGATTTTTCCGCAAAATATGATCCTGTACCAACAATGTTAACCCAGGATCATGTAAATGTAATAAAAGGTTTTATGGGACAGACTACAATGTTCCGGAAAGAGCTTATTAAACCTTCCGTAATAATAATGGGAGAAAGAAAAGGAACAGACCAGGTAAAATATATTCACGGAAATTACGGCAGGGGGACATTTACTTTTTACGGAGGTCACGATCCCGAAGATTACCAGCATTCCGTTGGTGACCCGCCAACCGATCTTTCACTTCATAAAAACTCGCCCGGTTACAGGTTAATTTTAAATAATATTCTTTTCCCGGCAGCAAAAAAGAAAAAGCAGAAAACTTGATTTGGTTTGTAGTTTGTAGTAAGTAGTATGTTGTACGCGGTTTGCGGCTCTTGGTTTGTTGTTAATAGTTCATTTTGTTAATTCCCATCCTAAATTTTTCAACATACTACATACAACAAACTATAAACAACATACAACAAACAAATAGATGAAAACAATAAAAATAAAAAATTTTACCCAAGAGTTTACAATTGGTAAAATGGTTTGTGTGGGAAGAAATTATGCCGAACACGCAAAGGAATTGGGGAATGAAGTTCCTGCAAAACCTGTAATATTTTTAAAGCCAGCTTCCGTCGTTATTTACTCCGGTGATAAAATTGTTCAGCCGTCATTTGGCGAAGATCTTCATCATGAAGTTGAACTGGTTTTATTAATCGGGAAAAAAGTTAAAGATGTAAATGAAAAAGATGCCGAAGATGCAATAATTGGATACGGATTGGGATTGGATATGACTATGCGTGATGTTCAAAAAGAATTAAGCAAAAAAGGAGACCCCTGGACAATATCAAAATGTTTTGATACTTCCGCAGTCCTTTCCGATTTTGTGCTGAAAAAAGATTATAATCTAACTCTAAATGAAGAAATTTCGCTTTCGGTTAACGGAACAGTAAAGCAAAAAGAAGTGCTGAATAAAATGATTTTTAATCCTGCACAGATTGTTGAATATATTTCTTCTTTAATGACTTTGGAAGACGGGGATTTAATTTTTACAGGTACACCTAAGGGAGTAAGCAAAGTAGTTTCAGGTGATACTATAACTGCTGAATTATCTGGAATTGCAAAATTGGATTGCAGTATTGCTTGAGTTTAGTTTGTATAGTAATTATTAATCCATCAATATCCAAACTCTTGGTATGTTAAAAGAAATTAATATGTATACCGATGGTGCTTCCAGCGGAAATCCCGGACCTGGCGGGTATGGGGTTATCCTGAAGTATAAGGATCATATAAAAGAACTTTCGGGGGGATTTAGAAAAACCACTAATAACAGGATGGAATTGAAAGCTGTCATTGAAGGTTTAAAATCATTAAAAGGGAAATGCAAAGTAAATATTTTCAGCGATTCGAAATACATAGTAGATGCAATTGAACTGGAGTGGATTTACAAATGGAAAAGTTTCGGTTGGAAGAGAAATAAAAAGCAAAAATTATTGAATCCTGATTTGTGGAAAGAGCTGTTCGATTTACTCCAAAAGCATGATATTAAATTTTTCTGGGTCAGGGGACATAATGGTCATCCTGAAAATGAGAGATGCGATTACCTGGCAGTAAAAGCATCTCAACAACCCAATTTACCTGCTGATGAATATTTCGAATCAACTCCCGAAGATTTATTTATTGAAAAGTAAATGAGGAGTTACGTAAAATTTAAAGATGACATCTTTTCTACAAGATGTCATCTTTTGCTGCCAAGATTACTTAAATATAGTATTAAAAAATTTCTGCATTTCTGCCCAGCTGTTTTCATCGGCTTCTTTATTATATGCCAGGGGTAAATTGAATTTTTTACCGAGGCTGTCTGCAGCCGGATTTGTAAAACTATGTTCCGCTCCGGGATAATTAATAAATTTATAATTTATTCGGGCACTATCCATTGCTTTTTTAAATGCATCAACCTTTTTTTCCGGGTTAAATGGATCAGCAGCGCCATTGCATACAAATAGTTTAGCTTTAACCTGATCAGGATTTTTCACCAGTTCTGTTGGTAAATCTCCATGAAAACTTACAACTCCATCAAGATCAGAACCTGCCAGAGCCATTCTTAATACAATGCCTCCCCCAAAGCAATAACCAATTGCTGCAATTTTGCTTGAGTCGGTTTGAGGTTCTTCTTTAAGCAGTTTTAATCCTGCATTAAACCTTGCTCTTGCTGTGTCCATCTGCTGCATTACTGCAGCAGCAAATTTCCCGGCGTTATCAGGATGTTCGGCAGTTTTACCGTTTCCGTACATATCTATGGCCAGTGCAATATAACCAAGCTTGGCAAGCATTTCGGCTCTATGCCTGGCATAATTGTTTAGTCCCCACCATTCGTGAACAACAATTATTCCCGGTCGTTTCCCTTCTATGCTTTCATTATATGCCAGGAATCCTTTAAGGGTTGTTCCATCTGAAGAATAAGTAACTTCTTTAGTAACTATTGATGAATCGCCGTTCATGTTATTCTCTTTTTTTTCCGAACAGCCTGCCGCAATAAATAAGGTAAAAAGAAAAATTAATGTATACTTCATAGTTCCTCCTGTAGTTTAGCAAATAATATAAAGATAGAAAGATTAAAAGAAAAAGATCAGTATCATATTGGATTAGTAAAATAATGGTCGAGGGAATTAAAAGAGTGAATAAAACCAAGGTTTATAATAAAGTATTAAGTAAGATTTTATTCTACTACGGCAAAGAAAGCAACTAGTCTAATTTTGTCTTTTTTACATTTCTAATTATTTCAATAAAACTAATTTTTTTGTTGATGAAAAACTTCCCGCAGTTAGCCTGTATAAATAAATTCCATTCACAAGTTTAGCAAGATATCTGCCTGATATTGATCTGCCGTTAAGAGAAAATTCAACATTATAAATTCCTGCAGGCTGCTCACCCTTTACTAGAGTTGAAATTTCTTTACCTAGAACATCATAAATTTTTAATGTTACGAAACTAGTTTTAGGGATAGTATATTTTATTTTTGTTGAAGGATTAAAAGGATTAGGAAAATTTTGATAAAGCTCGAAACCTTTGACTTTTTCTTCATGTGATATTCCTGTTGCACCTGCATATTCATACGCACCAATATCAAAACCATTCCCCTGCGGGCGGGGAAGATTTTCAATATCATTTTTTACAATCGATGAAACTAACCCGGTTCCTTCATTAACAGCCTGGGAACCGGCTAGTATATGGAAATCGTTACTACCTGGATTAACAAAAATCTGATCTTCCTGATTTGCAATTTGAGAATGAATATCATAACCGAGATTCTGCCAATCCGAAAGGTTCATATTTGATTCACCGTCATCGTTGCTTAACCTGTCTACAACAATATTATAATCACTAAAAAAATTTTGTATGGAAGATTCATCAACAGAAATACTGCCGCGGAAACTGTGATGGTTAATAAAAATATTATTGTATAGAGTATCACCGGTTGAACCGCTGTTAACAAGCATTGCCCATCTTGCATCCTGAGGGTTTATAATTGTATTATTATAAACTTTATTATTCTTTGAGCCTTCAGCTCCGTCTATCATAAAAAGTGCAATACCTGTTGCATGATTATTATAAATAAGATTATTGTAAATAACAGAATTCTGTACCCCGTCTAGGTTTATAGCCGAACCTCCGCCGGTTCCGTTATCATGAAGAATATTCCCTTCAATTACCGCATTACTAATAATTCCATCTCCGCCCTGTGAAACATCTGCATTTAACTGGATTCCACACCCGGTATTACTAAAACATTCATTGTTTCTTACAATAGGTCTGTCACCGCTGTTTGAAACATAAATACCATGCTGCTGGGCACTATAAGAACAAATATTATTTTCAATAAGGATATCATTTGTAAACCCGGTAAAAATTCCCCAAGTATTATTTTGGGTGCAATAATTATTTTTAATAACAACAAAGTCCGAAACAGCAATACGCATTCCTGCCCGCGGTTGATTAATAACTTTAAATCCATCAATAACAATCCAGTCTGCATTTTCAATATTTATTCCGTCATTGGTTTTGTAATTATGCTGATCGATAACAACATTTTGATTTACTGCTTTAAAAACAATAGGCGAATTTTGCGTACCGCTTGTACGTATATCAAAACCGGTATAATTACCTTCCAGCACAATAACAGAATCTCCTGCAGACACTATATTTGCAGCTTGCTGCAATGTTAAGAATGCATCATCCGGACTTAACCCGGTATTTTTATCTTTACCGTTTGTGGATACGTAATAAGTTTTTTGCGCGAAAATAAAATTGCTTATCAATAGAAAAATCAATATAAGAATTGGGAAAAATTTGGTATGCATTTCCACTCCATTTTTGATATATCATAATCTCAATTAGGATACCAGTAAAAAGACATAGAATACTCACCTAAAAGTAACTCATAAGAAAATCAGATGTGAAAATCTTGCAGTTAAGAGGTAAATACGTAATAAGATTAATAAACTTTCAGATGTATCAAACTTATGTGATAATAGGCACAAAAATCATGAAATTATTTTGGAAAATAAAATAAAATGGATGTATATTCATTAGTACAAATTTAGGTCAAGCTTTTTGTTTTTAAAGATAAGTTATAAATGACTATTGAATTTTCTCCTTAATATAAACTCATCTTTCATAATACTTTTTTAATAAGATCTTCTAAATAAAACTTTAAAACTCAAAATTATCTTTATAAGAAGAGAAATTTATTAATTCACTTTCCAGGATCATAATTTAAATATTTATTCGAATCTTAGTTTAAGTTGTAAGATTCTATATTCTATATGAATACAATGGGAATTAATTCTTATTTATATAACAACTAACCGAAGGGCAGGCTAACGTTATGAAAAAACTGTTATTTATTCTTTTGATTTCGGGGACCGTAATGATAAATGCACAGAGCCAAATAACTTCAACTGACGTGGCAAATATTTTTGCACCCGGCAAAGCATGGATTTCAACAAGCAATAGCGATCCCCAGGTGACAATGGATATTGGAAGTGCCAGCAGCACATCTCAAAACTGGACTATTCCGAATATTGCCTGGAAGGATACAATTACAATGATAAATGTTGCTCCGGCTAATACACCGTATTTTTCAGACTTTCCCACGGCAACGCATTGTCAATCTGTCAGCGGTATAATTGAGGGATATTCAGGGACCTCATACAGCTATTTTAAATTGGATAATAATTCACTTTATGAACTAGGAACAGTTGCTCATGTTCAAGTTGGCTCAATAGATACAGTAATTGTTTTACCAAGCGGAAAACTACTCTATTCATTTCCAATAGCATATGGATCAACTAATCCAACATCCAGCGATACAACCGATTTAGGCGGGGGGATTATGTTAATTGAAACATCAACAGAATCCGTTGATGCATTTGGAAATATCACAATGCCTTCCGGAATATACCCTGCTTTCCGTGTAACTGATGTTACGGAAAGTAAAACTTATTTTAACGGAACTCTTTTTGCTCAATCCTCTCAACTAAGTTTTACATGGATAGCCAAAGATGCAGGAATTTTTCAAGTTGATATTGATACAAGCTTAGGAAAGTCAGGAACAGTAGCCTTAACCAGTGCTGATCTCACTCAATTTACCAATGCACCGTCGGCTGTAAGTGAAAATACGGCAAATGCGCCATTTTCTTTTTTCCTATACCAGAATTATCCTAATCCTTTTAACCCATCGACTAAGATCCGTTATACAATTCCTGCAGCCGGCTCGAATAATCTTGTAACTTTAAAAGTTTATGATGTTCTTGGAAATGAAATTTCTACCCTGGTAAATGAAGTGAAGCCGGCGGGAACTTACGAGGTGGAATTTACTTCATTTGATTCAAAAATGAGATATCTGCCGAGCGGCATTTACTTCTATAAATTAACTGCAGGCAGCTTTGTTCAGACTAAAAAGATGATCCTTTTAAAATAGTATCGGTCTAATACCAGCTACTATCCTGTAAAATAACAATGCAAAAAAATGAAATTGTTTTTATTAGTATTATAAAAATTTTCTTTTTAAAATATTCGTTTATCGTGGAGACGTGTTACAGTACGTCTCCACTAATGAAATTAGAATTTTTTTGGGAAGAGTAACGGTAAAATAGATCAATCCTTCTGTTGCAGACTTTTTTTTATCCGGTTTGAAATCAAGAGACAAAGAAAACCAATTATAATAAAAAATAAAGTAATTATTGTAAACATTTCAACATCGGCAAATAACAAACCAGGGCCGTATTTAGATCGTTCAATAAACGAAATTATTGCATAATATGCAGACATAACGGCAACAAGAAAAGAAACAAATCCGGACACAGTAAGCATTGAAGCAATAATTTTTTTCATATAATTAATTTAATAAAAAACCATGTGATTAAACTTATTTAGTGTACAAATTTGTCTTTTAATTTATTCTGTCGGGCTGATTAAAAGACCATGAAATCTTAAATCATAACAGGAGTTGCATTTTATGGATTTGTTTTGGGTTACAAATATCTGGATTTTTTTTCGTATCTTTACACACAAATTTTTTATGATAATCCCGGACATCCTTTCTATAAATGAGCGTACTCGATTCAATATCCAAACCTCAAGTTTGGAAAAACCTGGTATCTAAATATCAGAAATCTCAAACCCGTAAAAGCATCTGGCAGTTATGCAATTCATTTATCCCTTTTATATTAATATGGCTTTTAATGTTTTATGCAATTGATTACAGTTATTGGATTACTCTTCTATTAGCTTTCCCCGCGTCCGGTTTTACAGTAAGACTCTTTATTATTCAGCATGACTGTGGGCACGGTTCCTTTTTCAATTCAAGACGTGCAAATGATTTAAGCGGTTTATTTTGCAGTATTTTTACATTAACTCCATATCATTATTGGAGAAAAAGGCACGCTATTCACCATGCAAGTGCCGGCAACCTTGAACACCGCGGCATTGGCGATATTTATACAATGACTGTAAATGAATATATGCAGCAATCCCGCTGGGGGAAAATTAAATACCGGCTTTCCAGGAATCCAATAATATTATTCTTAGTTTTTCCCACCATTCTATTTTTAATCATCTACAGGTTTCCTTCCCCAAAGTCAAAAAATTTAAGAGATTACAGGTTTAGTGTTTATATGACGAGTCTAGTTATTGCAATTTTAATGGGAACATTAATCTGGTTTATTGGATTAAAAACATTTTTGCTTATTCAGCTTCCGATAACAATTATTACATCTTCAACCGGTACGTGGCTTTTCTTTATTCAACATCAATTTGAAGATACATACTGGGCGGATGACAAGAACTGGGATTATACATATGCAGCACTTGCCGGAAGCTCATATTATAAGCTTCCCAAAATATTGCAATGGTTTACAGGTAACATCGGTTTTCATCATATCCATCACCTAAGCCCCAGGATACCTAATTACATGCTTGAAAAATGCCACAAAGAAAATCCTGAATTTCAAAAGACCGCCAAAGTATTAACATTTCGTACAAGTTTTAAAAGTATACTTTTAAGCCTTTGGGATGAAAGACAAAAAAAGCTTGTAAGTTTTAGGCAAATGAAACGGCTTTATCGTAAAGTTAATAATGCAACTATATAAATAAGTCTTTTATTTGAACCTAACGTGATTTCCACATCTGCCTGGATCAGATCAAGTCTCAAAAAGTATCCCGTTTTACGGATAAAATTTATTACTGCTGATTTATCCGGTTCAAATAGTGTTCAACCTGTTCTTTTCCCCAATTCGGCATTAGGGCATTTGCAGGAACAAATTTTTCATACTTTTTCTGTGAACTTTCTAGTATAGGTTTTGCATTCGCAGGTCCCCCGCCAAACTGCTGTGGTGTGTAGAATACTCCTACGCCAATTAAATATTCGGGACGCGGGTTTAATGAATCAATTTCAATTGCTTTCTTAAAACTATTATTTGTTTCTGCTCCATATTTCTGCCACCTGTTCATTGGATCAATCTGCATACGTGCCTGTGAAATCATTCCTTTAAGAGTATAAATTTCTGAATTATCCGGTTCAAGAGAATCAGCCATATTAACTGATTCAACAGCTTTATCTAAATAAATATCCTTTTGAGTTCTTGAAGAATCGGCAAAGTTTGCGAGCACATAAAGAAAAGAATCATAATAATAAGGAAGCCATTTGTCATTTTCGGCAAGTGCTATTCGTTCAAAATTATTGGCAACATTTATATAGTCATTTGCTGTTTTGCATTCTCCTATTTTTTCAAGGTTCTGCTTCATTGCCGTTTCATATTTATTATCATCATAATTACCGGTGAGAAACATTAAGGAAAAAAGAACTATAATTAAAATTTTCATTTTTATATTCTCCTAAAAAATTAATATGGGTTAGTTTCACCAAGAGAGATAAACATTCCAAGAAATGCTGTACGCAATGCAGGGGAAAGCACTGGTGCTCTTATTTTACCGTCGGATGAATAATTGTACCCGTAAACATTATTAATTCCCAGAATATTATCAATCGAAAAAAATATTACTGTAAAATTATTGAAAACGCTGGTTACATGAGTAATATTAAAGCTTAAGTTATTAAAGTTTTTAGCCCGGTCACCAAGAAAATCCGGGTTGTTTGGATTGAAATAAGGACGACCTGTAGCGAATGTATATGTTAGACCAATATATGAGGTTATATCCTGGAACCAGCGCTTGGCAACAATAGACATAGTATGGGGTGTAGAAAAAGGAGGTGCCACCAGTGCAGGATAATTTTTATAGTCACGCTTTGTGTCAAGATATGAATATGAAATCCAGTAATCGACATATCGGAAAGTTTCATCATCACGCCAGAAAACATCTATCCCTTTAGCATAACCGCTTCCGTTATTACTGAAAGGTACTTCTGGCAGATTAAAATAAGGATATGTATAAACCGTACCTTTGGCAAGGTCATCATAATTTTTATAATATGCTTCTATTCTAAATGTTCTATTTGAACCGATATATTGATAATTAAAAATATAGTGTGTTGCCTGTTCGAACCCGAAATCTTTTGATTGTATGAGGAAATCCTGACTTGGAGTTTGATAAAATTGACCGTAAGCAAAATTAAGCTGATCATATTTGCCAAGTCTATATGCAAGTGAAACACGCGGTGCTATGTTGGATTTATCCAGAGCCTTGGAATATTCCGACCTTATTCCAACTCTTGCCGCAATATCATTTGTAATAAATATATCTGATTCAATATACCCGGCAATATATGTTTCATAAAGCTTGCCGGCATATTCATTATAAGAAGAAGTGGCATGGAGATTCTGAATTTCAGCACCGAATTTTATAAAAGAATTTGAAAATAGATTTTTGGTAATAGTAATCTTACCGGTTTGAAAAATATCATCCTGTTTGGCTTTGTCGGAATTAATATCATTATTAACTTTATCGATACTATAAGAATACCCGGTAAATAAGGTCCAATCATCCCATAGAATATCCCGGTAGTTTGTATTAAAGAAAAAGTTGCTGCTTTTCTGGTGATAGAAATCTTTTTGAGAAATGTTATCAAGATTTTGAATATTTAGAGATAGACCACCCGAACTATATGAAGTAAATGCTTTTAGCATACCGTTATTAAAAATTTTTTGCCTGAAGTTTGCTGAACCTTCAAAACTTTCCGGGGCTTTTTTCCAATCAATTCTTTGTTTCTGTATGGCAAAATAAGGCTCAAGGTTATAATACCCGGCTTCTATAGCAAGGGATGAGTTCTCCCAACGCTGTACATGCGAACCGCCAAATCCGACGGCCATTAAATTTATTGCAGTTTGTGTGCGCGGTGCTAAATCTTCAGTATTAAGAACTAGAACAGATGAAAGTGCCTGACCGTATTGAGCGGAATATCCGCCGGTGCTAAAAAAAGTTCCTTTAAATAACATTGGAGAAAATCTTCCGCGTGAAGGAATATCCGGTACACTGCTATAAAAAGGATTTTGAACAACCATTTCATCTACTACTGTTTTTGTTTCGGATGCTGAACCGCCACGGACAAATAACCCTTCGGATTCACCGACCTGCTGAGTACCGGGGAGTGTTCCCAAAGCAGAATAAATATCTGCATCAGCCCCTGTGGTTACTATATCAAGAGGGCGAAGAATTATAGATTTTTTTTCGTCACTTGCTTCAAAAGATCCGGCCGATATAACTACAGCATCAAGTTCCGAAGTTTCTTCCTCAAGTACAATTTCAAAATATTTATCCTTTCCATCGAGGGTAACTGGCTGCGAATGAGTTTTATAACTAACAAAGCTTATAACTAAAATTCCTTCTCTGGTTTCATCTGTTGTAAATGAAAAAGTACCATCCGAATTAGAAGAGACACCATCATAAGTATCTTTAAGATAGACATTTGCGCCGGGAAGAGGTTGTTTTTTCTGATCGGTTACTAAACCGGAAATTTTTGTTTGTCCGGATATTATTGAAGAGAAAATTATGAGGTAAACTATTGTAAAAAGATATTTGATAAACACCTATTGTTGTTTCCCTTACTTGGAAATTTTTTATAGGTATAACTTATGAAGAAAACAGTGAACCCTCAAAGAATAATAGGATAGCCGGTAATATTTATCGGTGAATTACAGAAATTTTAGAGTAAAAACAAAATAATAATTATTTATTCAAAATTCCCAAAGCCTTTTTAATTAATTCTTCCAGGGGAATATCCGGTTCTGTATTTAAAATACTTCTCACAGTATTTTCTGCAATCTTGTAGTTGTAGCCGAGAGTTGTTAATGCAGCAACAGCTTCATTTTTAATACTGAATGATATTTCTTTTTCTTCCCCTTTAACCTGGTCGACTTTACTTTTTAATTCTAAAACCAGTCTTTCTGCTGTCTTCCTCCCGATCCCGGGTACCGCGACAATTCTAGAAATGTTGGCTGACTGGATTGCATGCTTAAGCTCGTCAACTCTTATACCGGATAAAATGCTTAATGCCAGCCTGGGTCCAATTCCATTAATAGAGATTAGTAATTCGAACATTTCTTTTTCTGCTTCTGAAAAAAATCCGAAAAGTGAAATCGAATCTTCTTTAACACTTGTATAAATAAATAAAGCAACAGATTCTTTCCCGGTTACCTGTTCAAAAGTATTAATTGAAATATTAACAAGATATCCAACCCCGTTAACATCAAGCAATATCTTTGTAGGCCTGGAAGAGATTATTTTACCGCTTAAATAGCCGATCATGATAATTAACAATTAAGAATTAACAATAAAGGAAACATTCATGAATTCAGTGGTCAAAAATGACATCTCAAATTTAAACAATATAACAATAAAACAATTTGGTAATTGAACTTCAAGATTTTTCCGCATAACCATGACTATTTCAAAAAACTGGGGGTAACTTCATACTTATTCATTCCATCGGTGTCATATTCATTGCCGACCATTCTTCGTAAGCCGGACCGTAAATCCCCGGAACTTTTAAGCCTGCAGCCCGCATAATTACCGTCATTTGTGCACGGTGATGTATTTGATGCTTTATAAGGGAAGTTAAGACTGCTTCTCTGGTCCACATTTCTCCATACATATTGACTTTCTCTTCCAGAGATTCATCATTCCAATCTTTAGATAATTGTTCTTCAAGTCCATTAGATGCAGACTTATAATTTTCAATAATAACTTTTACATGAGGAGGAAAATTATTATCGTCATTTAATTCATCAAATTTCAGCCCGGTTCTATTCAGCATTTCACCAATTGTTGCAGTAATATGCCATGCCAGTCTTCCTAAAGATCTTCCCTTAGGAGTAATTCTATGATTTAATGATTCGTCCGTTAAATTGGAAAAGACTTTTAATGTTGATTCGTTTTCATATTTCCAATCGTCTAGAAATTCTTTTATTGTGTGATACATAAATCCTCCCGGATATTTAATACACATGTAGGAGGATGACTAAAAAGTAATTTAATTGTTCGAAATTTGTCAGTCTGAGCCTGCCTGCGCGAAGCTTCGGCAAAGGCAGGCTTGTCGAAGACTGAAAACCGATTGAAATGTCATACTTCAACAAGCTCAGTATGACATTCAGTTCCTTTTTAATCAACCACTACAATTTATGTTAAACTTCTTAAATTTTCTTTCAATTTTTCCAAGCTTGTTTCCCAATCTCTTTTCTTCATCTTTTCTCTTTCAACAACATCCTGTGCGGCATTTTGAATAAATTTTTCATTAGATAATTTTTTATTTATCCCTACCAATGCACCCTCTAATCTTGTAATTTCTTTTTGAAGCCGGTTTTTTTCAACATCCAGATCAATCAAACCTTCAAGCGGGATATATATTTCAGCATCTTTTATTACTGCAGAAGCAGAAGCTTTCGGTTTCTCAAGATTTCTATTAATGATTATTTTTTCAACCCTGGACAGTTTTTTGATATAATCTAATTGATATTCCTGGATTTCCGAAGTCTTTATATATGCATCAACAAATTTTGAAGGAGGAATATTCATTTCTCCGCGAATATTTCTAATTGCAGTTATAATATCTTGGACAAATTTCATCTCTATTTCAGCTTGTATATTTATTAATGACTCATCAAGTTCAGGATATTTTGAGGTTGAGATGCTTAAGTTTTCACTTCTATCTTCGATTAAATGCCAGAGTTCCTCTGTTAAAAACGGCATAAAGGGATGAACTATCTTTAATAAATTTTCGAATATATTTATCGCCCTGCTTAGTACAGCAGATTTAATTTCATTGTTATCGGAGTATAATCTATTCTTTGAAAGTTCTATGTACCAGTCACAGAAATCATTCCAGACAAAAGAATAAACAATTTTTGATGCATTATTAATTTCAAATTTCTCTATTGCTTTACTCAACTCAATAATAGTCTGAGCAAAGCGAGAGTTAATCCATCTATCGGAAAAATCAACATGCTTATCAATTAAATCTTTATTAACAGGAATAGATTCAGTATTCATTAAAAGAAACCGTCCTGCATTCCAGATTTTATTTGCGAAGTTTCTTCCTAATTCACATTTATCCACACTGAATAAGACATCTTGTCCCAAAGGAGCCAAATAAATAACTGTAAATCTTAAGGCATCTGCTCCATAATCTTTAATAACATCAAGAGGATCCGGGGAGTTACCCAGAGATTTACTCATTTTTCTACCCTGCACATCGCGTATTATGCTGGTAAAGTATACATGATCAAAGGGAATTTCTTTTTTGAAATGCAGCCCTGCCATAATCATTCTTGCAACCCAGAAAAATATTATATCAGGTGCTGTTACAAGTGTATTTGTAGGATAATAATACTTTTGCTCTTCTTCGGTTTTAAAGACATCAAAAGCCCATAACCAGCTGGAAGCCCATGTATCCAAAACATCTTCGTCCTGTTTTAAATTAGTTGAACCGCAATGAGGGCATTTTTCTGGTGGATTAATTGAAACAATCGGATTTTTACATTCCAGGTTACAATGATCATCACCAACGCAATACCAGACTGGAATTCTGTGCCCCCACCAAAGCTGCCGCGAAATGCACCAATCCTTTATGTTGTTCATCCAATGATCATAAGTCTTTATCCAGTGTTCGGGATAAAATTTAACTTTGTCTTCTTTAACGACATCCAATGCAGGTTTAGAAAGTTCATTCATTTTCATAAACCATTGTTCGGAAAGATATGGTTCAACAGGAACACCGCCTCTTTCGGAATAACCTACATTATTTTGATAATCTTCTTCTTTCTCCAAAAGCTTTAGATCATTCATTTTAGCAACAACTTTTTTTCTTGCTTCGAATCGATCGATATTTTGAAAATCAGCGGGAACATTTTCATTTGTTGATGCATCCGGATTGAAAATATTTATTATTTCAAGATTATGCTTTTTCCCCATTTCATAATCATTTACATCATGACCCGGGGTAACTTTAACAGCTCCAGTTCCAAATTCTGAATCAACATATTCATCTGCGAAGATAGGGATCTCCCTTCCAACAATCGGAAGAATTACATTTTTACCGATTAAACTTTTATATCTTTCATCATTAGGGTTTACAGCTATACCTGTATCGCCAAGCATGGTTTCAGGGCGTGTGGTTGCAACGGTTATATATTCATTGCTATCTTTAATAGGATATTCGAAATACCATAGCTTTCCATTAACAGTCCGGTAAATAACTTCTTCATCTGAAATAGCAGAACGCGAAGCAGGATCCCAATTTACCATTCTGTATCCGCGATAGATCTTTCCTTCATTATAGAGTGCAACAAATGTTTCAATAACTTTTTTATAATAATCATCATCCATTGTGAAACGTTCGCGCTGCCAATCGCAGCTTACGCCGAGCTTTTTAAGCTGCTGAATAATTATACCGCCGTATTTCTCTTTCCATTCCCAGCAGTACTCAATAAATTTTTCCCTTCCGACTTCATATTTATCTAATCCTTGTTCCCTTAAAGAATTTGTAACTTTGGCTTCCGTTGCAATCGAGGCATGATCAGTACCGGGAACCCAGCATGCATTATATCCCTGCATCCGTTTCATTCTAATTAAAATATCCTGAATTGTATTATTCAGAATGTGTCCCATCGTTAAAATACCTGTAATATTCGGAGGCGGAATAACAATAGTATAAGGCTCTTTTGATTTATCTTTTTCCGAATGAAATAAATTTTTATCTAACCAAAACTTTGTCCATTTATCTTCAACTTCTGAGGGATTATATGCTTTTGGAATTTCTGACATATTCGTTCGCTTTTATTTCTGAAATACTTGAAGTGCAAATATAAAAAAAATTTGAGAGAGGTCTGAGATACAGGATAAAGACCTATAATATCTAAATGAAAGCTCGAACGGCAGAATTCTATTTAATTATATATTGATAATTAGGAATTTTAACTTGAAACCCATGATAAGGCCCTGTAAGATCACTTAGTTGATCGCCAACATCCCCGACAATATTATACCCATCTTCTACAATTTCACTTCTCTTATGCGATTTGTATTTAACAGCCGTTATTTGATATTCATCAGGATCTCTGACAATAAGAGTATCAAATTTGTTATAACCTGCGCTTATTAAATTTTTATATGTGGAGTTATACATATAATTTTTTCTGCCTGTTAAAAAGACTATTTTAAAACCTTTTGCAATTAAAAAATCATATAAATGTTTTACAGCTTTAATTGCCGGAGCTTTTGCTTCGCTTACCCACTTATCCCAAATTTCCGGAACATAACCAAAATCATATTTTTTACGGTATTCATAACTCGAAAGAGCAGTCTCATCAATATCAAAAATAACAGCGCTGTTCTTTTTTACCTCTATATTTTTAAATTCATTAATTGCTTTTTTAACTACTTCACTTGTTTCTTCATCATATTTACCGGATTCATGATAATTAATAACCTCGTCTTTTGCTAGGCTAAGATTAATTGGAGCAGAAGAACAAGCTTGAAACATAAATAGAATAGCAGATGCAAGAATATAAAGGAGAAATTTACTATATGAATACATTGCCGAACCCCTAAATTTTTAAAATCAACGTTTAAAAATAAAAAAAATTAAAGTAATAATATTACCTGCTTCTCTATTTTTTATTATCGCATTTTTGCAAAAACTTTTTAATCAATGGATTATTGTTTGAATTTTTGGGATTTTAAATAAAAGTAATTTTTTATTTTATGAGATATAGTTATGGCAATTATAAAACCATTCAAAGCGCTAAGACCCGAGAAAAATGCTGCCGATTTAGTAGCCAGTGTACCTTATGATGTAGTTGATAAAGAAGAAGCAATAGAATTTGCTAATGGTAACCCTCTAAGTTTTTTAAGGATTACACGGGCAGAAATCGAACTGTCTGACAGCATCGATATTTATTCGAATAAAGTCTATGAAAAAGCAAAAGAAAACCTTGAAAGATTACAAAAAGAAGCACCATTAATAATTGATAAAGAAAAACATTTTTATTTATACAAATTGGAAATGAACGGGCATTCGCAGGCGGGTATTGCTGCAGTTTTTTCAATTGATGATTATGATAATAATGTAATTTTAAAACATGAAAATACAAGAAAAGTAAAAGAAGATGACCGGACTAATCACATAGTAACAACAAATGCACAAACCGGAACGGTCTTTTTGACTTATAAAGGAGTCGCTGCAATAAACAATATTGTTAACGAAACAATTTTAAAGTCTGAACCTGTTTATGATTTTACTGCTAAAGATGGAATTAAACACACAGTATGGATTTTACCTGAAAAATTAAATAAAACTTTACAGGATGAATTCGCGAAAATTAAAAATTTGTATATTGCCGATGGACATCATAGAGCAGCAAGTGCCAGCCGTGCAAGGAAAATAAAAAAAGATGCAAATCCGTCACATACCGGGACCGAAAATTACAATTACTTTCTTGCTGTTATTTTTCCAGCCGACCAGGTAAAGATTCTCCCTTACAACAGGATAATTTATAGTCTAAATAATTTAAGTAAAGAAGAATTTATTAATAGAATAAGTGAAAAATTTATTGTTGAGAAAAGCAATCGGAAAGAACCAAAACAAAAAAGAAGTTTTGGAATGTATCTGGATGACGAATGGTATCAACTAAAAATTAGAGATTCAATTAATGCAAGCATTAGTTTATCCGATTCCATATCGGGAACTTTGGATGTAAGTATATTACAGGATTTTTTATTTAATCCTATACTTGGAATTGAAGATCAGCGGACAAGTAAAAATATAGATTTTATAGGCGGCATAAGAGGCTCAAAAGAACTGGAAAGACTCGTGAACAACGGTAAAGCAACCGTAGCTTTCTCATTATATCCTGTCTCTATTGAGGATCTAATGAAGATTTCGGATGCCGGTGAAATAATGCCTCCAAAATCAACCTGGTTTGAACCAAAATTGAGAGACGGATTATTAGTATATTTTATATAAGAAAAAAGAAGATTAATTCTTTTCTATTGAAGATTAAATTAAAAATAAATTGTGAGTATATTTTATTAATACTATTATAAAAAGGGAGAAGATACATGGAAAAAAGAGTATATAATTTCAGCGCCGGACCGGCAATCTTACCGGAAGAAGTATTGCTTGAAGCCCAAAAAGATCTATTCACACTTCCGGGGGTTGGAATGTCTATACTGGAAATTAGTCATCGCTCCAAGGCATTTGATAAAATAATTCTTGAAGCTAAAGAAAATTTAAAAAAGTTATTAAATGTTCCGGATAGTTATGAAATATTATTTTTGCAGGGAGGTGCAAGCCTGCAGTTTTCTATGGTTCCTATGAATATAATGCCGCCTAAAAATAAAGCCGATTATATTATAACGGGAAGCTGGTCTAAAAAAGCACTTAAAGAAGCAAAGCGGGTCGGCACTGTTAATATTGCTGCAACAACCGAAGAGGGGAATTTTAAAAGAATTCCTAAGCAGGAAGAATTAAAATTAGACAGCGATGCCTCATATGTTCATTTTACCTCTAATAATACAATTTATGGAACTCAATGGAAAAGTGACCCGGAAACCGGAAATATTCCGCTTATTTGTGATGCATCATCTGATATCTTGAGTAAAAAAATAGATGTGAATAAATATGGAATAATATATGCCGGTGCTCAAAAAAATATGGGACCCTCCGGTGTTACAACTGTTATTATAAGAAAAGATTTAACTGAAAGAAGTCAGGATTCTTTACCTACTATGTTGAATTACAAAACACATATTGAAGGTAATTCTCTCTATAATACTCCCAATACTTTTGGTGTTTATATTATCGGTTTAGTTGCTAAATGGATAAAAAATATGGGTGGAGTGGAAGTAATGGAAAAAGTGAATAAAGAAAAAGCGGAGATCTTGTATAAATGTATTGATGAAAGCAATGGTTTCTATAAAGGACATGCTGAAAAAGACAGCCGTTCTTTAATGAATGTTACTTTTAATCTGCAGACTGAAGAACTGGAGAAAATGCTTGTATCAGAAGCAACTGCTGCAGGATTTGACGGCGTTAAAGGTCATAGATCAGTCGGTGGTTTAAGAGCTTCTATTTACAATGCTTTTCCTAAAAAAGGTGTTGAAGATCTAGTTGATTTTATGAAAGAGTTTCAAGCTAAACATTCTTAAAATTTAATTTGTAGCACAGAATAATTATTTGTGCTACGGTAAAACTTCTTTTAAGTGAATAAAAAAACTGCCGTTATTATTTGAATTGAGATATGCTTAATACTTGCAATATTATTACTTGCAAACATAATTGTATTTACGGTTAACGGAATTATTTTTACGGTAGCATTAGTAATTTTAGGAATCCTTTCAGACGGATTTAGAAAACAGAAATAGTCTATATTTTTAATTTGGCTTGAGGAATTTTAATGAAATATTTACTTGTAACATTTATTCTATTCGTCATTTTATTTAATGCATGCAGCAAAAAGGAAGAGGTAAAATTAACGGTATACAATGCAACTGCTTTTGCATATGATCTTGGGAATAGCTGGGAAGTCGATGCAACAACAAGGGTAAAGGGCTTCATGCAAAAAGAAGATAAGGGAATGTTCAGCGCTTCTCTGGCTTACGAAATCAATTTAATCACACCAAAAAAAGACACAATAAAATCTTTGATTTCCAAAGTGGTGGATAAATCCGAAAAAGAAAAAATGTCCGATACAAATCTGGAAGCACAATTCGATCTGGATTCTACTTATTCTGATGGGACATATAAATTAATTTGGAAAGTAAAGGATGTATTTACCAGTGATACCGCCTCATCATCCTCAAATTTTAAATTAGAAAGCGAATAATGTAAAAAAGCCATGTAGAAATGTTGGAAATCTAGTTAATTAAAAAAATTATAAATAATAATCATTAATACCTTTATCATTTTCCGCTGCTTTATCCTTCTTATTTAGCTTTTTAAAAAATTTATCATAAAACAATTTACATTCCTTAGCAGGCACCATTTTTGTGCTTTACCACTCCGAGACAGCTTTTAAGCGGAGTAATATTGTCACTTAATAATCTAAAAATTATAGTCATAACACTGCTTATTTTTTCCGGATGTTCAAAGGAAAGTTCACATAAGATTTCCAGGGGGATATACTATTGGGAAACAAATTTTAACCTTTCACAAAGTGAAAAACAATGGTTAAATAATAATAACATTAACAAAATCTATTTACGTTTTTTTGACGTGGATTGAAACCCGGTTTTGAAAGGACCTGCACCAATAGGCAGCCTTAGATTTCTTACAAAAAATATTAGTAATATCGAAATAATCCCAGTTGTATTTATTACCAACAAAACTATTTTGAATATTCAGGATTCACTAATTAAAAGTTTAGCCGGAAAAATTTTTAAACGGATTCAAGATGAATCTTTTGCATTAAATACTGCCAACATAAAAGCAATTCAAATAGACTGCGACTGGACATTAAGTACAAAATCAAAATATTTTGCTCTTTTAAATGATTTAAAAGCTTTATGCAGAAATGCTAAGATCTCTTTAAGCGCAACGATAAGATTACACCAGATTAAATATTATAAAATTACAGGTGTTCCGCCGGCGGATAGAGGAACATTAATGTTTTATAATATGACCCCGGTTTCCAATATCAATACTACTAATTCAATTTTTAATCCCGATATCGCAAAAAAATATTTAAAAAACTTTGACAAGTATCCTTTAAAACTTGATCTTATTTTGCCGGCATTTTCCTGGGGAGTTCTTTTTCATAACAACAAAATTTCAGGGTTAATTAATGATTTGAATATAAACAGTTTAAAGGATAATAAATATTTCATACAAAAGAACAATACGATTTTTAAGGCAACCCGGGATAATATTCTTAATCATTACCGTATTCATAAAAATGATATTATAAGAATTGAAGAAATTACTCCTAAAACTACAAAGCTAGCTGCAAAGATTATTGAACCTTATATCAGAAATGACAGTCTTGTTGTTTCTTTATATTATTTAAATAAAAAGGTTATAAAAAATTATGATAAAAAAGACGTGGAAGATATTACTGATATTTTCGATTAGTTTATTATTTACTTTCTTATATTTCAAAAACACGAGCAGCTGCGGCTGGGATTGGGAAGGTGATTATTATTATTCAATTTTTAATGAGGATATAATTAACCAGCCTTCACTTGAGCCGTTCCTATTATCTGACTATTTATACCATCCTTACAAAGACAGTAGTTTTTTTGATGAAAAGAAGATCAATCTTAAAGAATGGAAAAACTATTTTGGCAACATCGTTGAGATAAATGATATTGAAAAAGTTCTTTATCCCACTAAAAAAGCGGAGCTTGTAGAATTAAAACATGCTATTCTCACACATAATGATTCACTCATTAATAAGAAATGGCAAAATAACGCGCTGGTTAAATTCTGGATTAAAAATAAAAGCGATCATTCTCTTGATTATTTCATTTATGCAAAAGAAATTGAACCGCTTGTTGAAGGATATTATTGGGAAATTCTCAAGAGAGATACTTCATTAATGTTAAGCCTTATAGATGAAGGTGTAAAAAGATTTAAAGAAGTTAACGATGATTTTTTGAAGCTTCGTTATGCTTTCCAGGCTATCTCATTATACAAATAATTTTAATGAAGCAATTAAATTATACGATGTACTAGTTGAAAAATTGAATACAACAAGTCAAGTTAAATACTGGGCATTATCATTAAAAGCCGGAGCTTTAAGAAAGTTAGGTAAAATTGCGGATGCCGATTATTTGTTTGCGGTTATTTTCAATAATTGTCCAGAAAGAAGATTTTTAGCTTCAAATAGTCTGAATGTAAGTTTTAATGACTCACTCTTAAATGCCTCTTTGAAATTATGTAAAAATAATGATGAAAAAACTGCTTTGTTAATGTTATCCGAATTCCAAGGGAATACCTCTTCCTTTGATGCAATGCAGCAGATTACCAGCTAAGTCCAAAATCTCCTTATCTTGAACTGCTTCTTTCAAGAGAAGTTAATAGAGTTGAAAGGGAAGAACTGCCCGATAGAGATTACTATAATAAAAATTATAAAAATTACCTTCAGGAGAATGAATATATCAATAAAGGTTTAAATAGGAAATTAACAGAATTCGTTAAAAATATTGCGAATAATAAAAATGCTCTTCATCCGTACATATGGTATTTGGCTGCAGGTTATTTAATGACTTTAAATAATGAAAATCATGAGGCCCCGACTTATTATTATTATGCAAGAGATAATTGGCCGAAAAATGATTCCTTGAATATTAAAAATATTAAGCTGTTTGAAGTAATTAATGATATTCTTGAAATAAAAGATGCTGCTGAAATTGAGCAATATTTGTTAAAAGATCTTATCTGGTTAAAAAATAATAATGAAGGTGCTTTTCTTTTTGCCAGGCAAAAATTAGCCAGGCTTTATGTCAAGCAAGGAGATATGCTCAGAATGCATTTACTTTTGGGTGATAACGATTTTAATTATAATTTAACTTCCTCACCTAAAGAAGAGCCAATTGGTCTCTTAATAAGATTTTTAGAAAAACCGGCAAAGACCGAATATGAAAAATTCTTGGAAAACATTTATAAATATAATGTAAAAGAATTATATGATATTAAAGGAACCATATACTTAAGACAGCATAATTTTAAAAAAGCGTTTGAAGCATTTGATCACGGATACGGGGGCAATGTATTGCAGGCTGATCCGTTTGTCATTCATATAAAAGATTGTATCGATTGCGATATAAGGGATAAAACACCAAAGGATTATACAAAAAAATCTTTTGCTTTAAAGATGCTGGAACTGGACAGTCTTATTAAATCGGATAAATAAAATGCAGCACAATATTATTTTTTAATGGCTAATGGTTTGTACAATATCACTTTATTTGGAAATTGCTGGGATGCTGTTTCATATTATAAAGATTTTGATGATTGGGGATATAAAAAACGGAAAGATATAGAATTATATGATTGCTCTGAAGCTCAGCAATATTATTTAAAAGCAATGAATCTTACCAAAGATGCAGAATTTGCGGCAAAATGCTGCTTTATGGCTTCCAAATGCGAACAAAATTCTTTTTATAATGATTTAGGAAGCGGCCAGATCAAAATAAGCAGTGATAATTACTGGAAAAATTATGATAAAGCAAAACTAAATTACAGGAAGTACTTCTATATTTTGCATGATAAATATTCAAATACGGAATTTTACAAAGAAGCTCTTAAAGAATGTAAATACTTTAATGAATTTATAAAAAGTTTTTAATTTTTTCCGGGGAATGCTTAATATTTTAATTTGTTAATAATTAAAACTTAAGTTCAAAAAAACTTTTGTGGAATAGACAAAAATAATAGGCTCAATTTTTAAAAAAATTATTTAATGACTATTATTCCAAATAATCATCCGGAATAGGTTTTCGACCTGTATATCCTTCTTCAATTCCATGATAAAATTTTATATCATCTTCATCGCTTCTCCAGCAAAGATATACTTCCCTGCCGTCAATTACGGAAGGAAAATCAACTAAACCAATAGTAAAATTCCAGTCTTTATATAAACACCCAATTTCTTCAAGCTCCTGGATAAAACCATTAACTTCACTTACCATTTTTTGAACCTGGTTCCATGTATTGCTGGATTCAATTTTTCCGTCTACATCCTCGGCGATTAACCGCATTTCTTTGGTTGTATCAAGAATATCCTTAACGATTTTTCTTACTAAAGGCAAAGTTTTTTTTGCTTCAGAAGGGGTAAAATATTTTGTTTCAGTAATCATATTTATTCCATTACAGCAAATTGTTCTTAAATACTAAATACAATTTATAATTAAATCATCACAAAAAAGTTTCTTATTGAAAATAAAATATATGATATTGATTACAATTATAAAATAAAAACTTACTTTTTCAATATAAATGTTTCTGCTGCAGAATTTTTTTCAAAATTGTTGATTTTTTAATCAAAGGAACATAATAGTTTCTTAATTGTAAAAAACCTTAAATTATTTAATTTTAGGTTAATGAATAAAAAACTTTTCTTTCTTTTTTTTCTTTTTTCATTTATTGGCTTTAATTCTTTTAGTGAAAAACCTGCCGGAATACTTAATCCTATCAATTCTCTTTCTTCACAAGATTCAATAATTCCCAAAAAGAAAAATTACCCGATTGCAATTGTCGGTGATCTGCAGCGTACAACAGTCTGGGAATTAATGATCGGGAGAGAACAGAATGATCCTGAACGAAAAAAAATTATTCAAAATATAGCTTTAAAAAATCCTGCAGCTTTAATTTTATTAGGCGATATGGTTTCAGACGGATCAGATATAAAAGAATGGAACTATCTCCGGAATCTTTTAAGACGGGTTAAAAATGAAAATATCCCCATTATCCCTGTATTGGGAAACCACGAATATTGGGGAAACGATTCTATTGCACTTAATTATGCCGGACAATGTTTTCCCATATTTCAAAAATTACATTGGTACAGTAAAGTATATGGTAATATTACTTTCATAATTTTGGATTCAAATAGAGATGATTTATCGGAAACTGCATGGTCAAAGGAAAGAAAATGGTTTGAAAACATTCTTAAGCATTACGATTCTGATCCATCAATTAAAGGTATTATTGTATGTCTTCATCATCCACCCTATACTAACAGTATAGTTACAGGAGATAACATAAATGTGCAGGAAGCATTCGTTCCGCCTTTTATAAATTCTCAAAAAACATTGGCTATGATAACCGGTCATGCACATACTTATGAAAGATTCCGCGAAAAAGGGAAAATGTTTATTGTTTCCGGCGGCGGAGGCGGACCGAGAGTTATACTTAAAATAGGCTTAAATGTTCATACAGATTTGGTTGATTTGCCGACGCTAAGACCTTTTAATTATCTACTTCTCTATGTAAAACCTGGTGGAATTGAAATTACTGCAAGGGGATTGAATAAAGACTCTTCAAAATTCTTTACAATTGATAATTTTTCAATCTCCTTTAATAATTTCTAATATTAAATTTGAATCTTTTTTTATTATTTGTATCTAATAATCGATTAAAACTTTTTAAATGCTGAATAAATTTAAGGTGACATAAAAATGGATTACAAAATTATTGAAGACCGGTTAAATCAAAATGGAATAAAGTACCAGGACTATTTAAATAAATTTATAAATGAAATTGCGGAAACAAATCCCGATTCTCTAAATGAAAAAGCAAGAAAAAAATTCGAAACAAAAAAATTGAATTTGCAAAGAAGTACAAGAATCATGAAGACTTATAAAGTTTCTGATAATTTAAAGGAAGAAATTAAAAAGATAAATGAACCTCAAACTTGGATGGTAATTACAGAAAATTGGTGCGGGGATTCTGCTCAGAATTTACCCTATCTTGCTTTAATGGCTGAAGAAAATCCCAATATAAACTTCAGAATTATTCTGAGGGATTCTAATCCCGATATAATGGATCAGTTTTTAACAAACGGTACAAGGAGCATTCCCATTTTAATTGCTTTTGATATTAATGGGAACAAGTTGTTTAGATGGGGCGCGCGTCCGAAAGTTGTACAGGAATTATTCCTTCAATGGAAAGCTGAAGGAATAGTTGGTCCGGAACTTTATGAAAAACTTCATCTATGGTATGCAAGAAATAAAGGTCAGGCAATAGAATCAGAATTTTTAGATATTCTAAAAACGGTTGAGCAGGATTAAATTAATAATGAACAATTTATAATTAATAATTAAAATCTTTGTTCATTTTTTATTCTTAATTGTTAATTTGCAAATTACTATCTTTGCAATTAAAATTATTGCGGAATGGTAAATGAGAATAGAAACGTTGTCTGTACATTCTGGGAGAAAAATTGATTCTGCTACAGGAGCTGTTACTCCTCCAATCCATCTGTCAACAACTTTTGAACGTGAAAAAAACGGAGAGTACTCAAAAGGATATAATTATTCCCGCAGTAATAATCCCAACAGAGAAGCACTGGAAGAATGTCTTGCGATATTAGAAAGTGGTAAATATGCTGCAGCATTTTCTTCAGGCTCTGCTGCTGCCATGAGTATTCTTCAATCACTTCATCCCGGTGATCATATAATTGCCCCGGAAGATATCTATCATGGGACAAAGCATCTTATTAAGATTTTTGAGAAATGGAATATCAATTCTACATTTGTTGATATGACTAACATAAAAAATGTTGTAGAAGCAGTTCAGAAAAATACAAACCTTGTCTGGATAGAAACACCTTCAAATCCTCTGTTAAAAATTATTGATATTAAAAAAATAACAGATATTGCAAAAAAGATTAATGCATTTTCAGTGTGTGATAATTCCTGGGCAACTCCGGTTTTGCAAAACCCTTTGGAATTAGGAGTGGATTTAGTTCTTCACGCTACTACCAAATATATTGGGGGACACAGCGATGTTTTAGGAGGTGCTGTAATATCAAAAGAAGAAAATAATACTTTCGAATTTGTAAAAGAAATCCAAAAATCAGGAGGAGCAGTTCCTTCTCCTTTTGAGTGCTGGCTTGTTTTAAGAGGAATTCAAACATTACCTCTGCGGATTAAAGAGCAATCAAAAAGTGCCATGGTTATTGCAGAATTTCTTTCTTCAAGGAAAGAAGTCGAAATTGTTCACTATCCCGGATTAAAAGAACATCCTGGTCATCCACTTGCAAAAGAACAAATGAAATTATTCGGCGGAATGCTTTCTTTCCAGGTAAAGGGAAATAAAGAGGATGCATTAAAGTTTGCAGCAAGTGTTAGTTTATTTACCCGTGCAACAAGTCTTGGAGGACCTGAAAGCTTAATTGAACACCGAGCCTCTGTTGAAGGACCCGAAACAAAGACACCTCAAAATCTTTTGCGTTTATCGATCGGATTAGAAAACCCGGATGATTTAATAGAAGATTTAGAGCAAGCTTTTGCGAAATTATAAATTGCAATTAACTATGGTTTAACAGTTTGTCGATCTATCTTCAGATTATATTACTCTTCTTTGTAGGTATAATTGCCGGTTTTATGAATGTAATGGCAGGCGGCGGTTCAACTTTAACATTGCCTACCTTAATTTTTTTAGGATTAGACTCTGCTCTTGCCAATGGAACCAACCGTGTAGCTATAATCATTCAGAATATATTTGCCGTCTATTCTTTTAAAAGAGAGAAGTATCAAAAATTCAAATTAAGTTTAAAACTATCTCTGTTTACGCTGCCCGGCGCTGTAGCAGGTGCATTAATCGCTGTAAAAATAAGTGATCAAACATTTCAGACAATCCTTGGAATAGTAATGATTGGAATTATTATTTCCATGATTGTACCAAGGTCTAAAATAGAATATTCACAATCAGATGATAAAAATATTTCTCCGTGGGTCTATGTTTCTATGTTATTCATTGGATTTTACGGAGGATTTATTCAAGTAGGAGTGGGATTTATTATTATGGCTGCTCTACATTATTTAATGGAATTAAATTTGGTGTATGTGAATATGCACAAGGTTTTTATTGTTTTTATTTATACTATTCCTGCAATTATTATTTTTATTTTTACTAATAATATAAATTGGGAGTTAGGATTATCACTTGCAGCCGGTAATGCATTAGGCGGCTGGTGGGCAGTAAAATTCTCCGTGAAAAAAGGAGAAGGGATAATTAAAATTATTTTAATAATTGCTGTCCTAATTATGTCTTTAAAGCTTTTAAATGTCTTTTAATAAATTATAAGGAAATTTTCAGTGGCTGATGAAAAAGTTGAAACCCAACAGGTAAAAAGTTTCTCTGAAGTTGTTAAAGAGTCTTTTAAAGAATTGAAAGAAACTTTTGTTGCATTTGTCAAAGCTCCTAAAGCTTTATGGGGAATTAATGTGCCCTATGTTCTTGAAGGATTGGTTTATTTTGGAATATTAACCGAGCTTGGCAAATTCTCTTCTGAAAATGTTGGCTTAACAGATCCTCAAGCAGGTTTGGTTTACAGTTTTGTTACGGGGGGAATCACTTTTTCAATGCTGCTTTTAGGAGGTTATTCCGACAAAATTGGGGTGCGGAAATCTTTATTTATTTCATTTCTTGTTTTCCTGGTTGCCAGGGTAGTAATTGCTCTCTCGGGAACATTTCACCTGACTAACGGACTTTGGTCGCCAATGTTTTTCACAATGAACGCAGGTCTTCTTTTCATGGTTGTTGCATATGGTTTATACCAGCCTGCTGCCTATGCAGGAGTTAAAAGATATACCACGCCCAAAACTGCAGCTATGGCTTACGGTGCAATTTACGGATTTATGAATTTGGGTGCCTTTCTTTCCGGGTTTATATCTTCATTAACCAGGCAAAATTTTGTAGATGTATTTCCCCCAAATGGTTTAACTGCCGTATTCTGGGCTTTCACAATTATAACTTTTATTGCTTTACTAGTAACCGTTATCCTGTTAAGTAAAAAAACTGATGAGCAGGCAGTTGCAAGAGTAAAAGAAGAATTAGAAAAAGAAGGAACTCCCGCAGAAAAAGAAAATGAAAACAGAAAGAAAAGAATTAACAATGTGCCGTTAATTATTTATAGCTTACTAACTTTACTTTTCTTCCTGTTTTCAGGTTTAGGGTTTAGCAATCCTTTAAATTATATAAAAAGTTTCGATTTATTTGGTTATAAAATTACTTTCGATTTATTTTTTGTAATTGCAATTGCTTTTTTTGTAATAGCTATTTATGAATTTTTAAAGAAAAGACCCTATCATCCTTTTAGAGATAAAAGATTTTCTTTTTTTATTTTCATTCTAATTCCCGTTCAAACTTTATTCGCTCACAATTGGCTTACTATTCCATATTATTTAAACCGCGCTTTCCCGGCAGGTTCTGTTGCAAGTCAATATTATGAGGTTTTTGCCAATATAAACCCGATATTAATTTTCATTTTAGCACCATTAATTGCAGGTTTAACAACTAAAGCCAATGTTTATAGAATGATGATACTTGGTACAACCGTAATGGCAATACCTACATTTTTGTTATCTGTTGGACCCAATCTGTATTTATTTCTCCTTTATGTTTTAATTAGCACTATAGGTGAAGCAATGTGGCAGCCAAGGTTTTTACAGTGGATTGCCGAAGTCGCTCCCAAAGGTATGACAGGTCTTTACATGGGGGTAGGTCAGTTTCCATGGTTTTTAACTAAAGTAATTACAGGATTTTACTCCGGCTGGTTTTTAATGCAATACTGCCCTATTGACACAATCCCTTCACAAATGAATACGGGATTTATGTGGTTTATTTACGGATTAATAGCAATCATTAGCCCAATAGGATTGGTTCTCGCTAAAAAATGGATGTTGAAAGGATTCAAATTAAAAGCTGACTAAAAACAAAATCATTTTATTCGGTATTTTCCACGATGGCTACTTTGGAATAAATATCCTGTCTTTTATCCATTAGAGGAATTGTAGTACCTTTTATTCTATTTTCATCAAGGAGATCTAATTCAAGATCTGCAATAATAATTTGTTCTTGATTTATTACTCCTTCTGCAGCGATACCATCACGTGAAAATGGAAAATCGGAAGGAGTAAAAATATTTGCTTGCCCATAGTGAAGCCTAAGGTTTTCAACTGGAAGATTTCCGACAGTACTTGCCATAACTACATATACCTGGTTTTCTATTGCCCTTGCCTGGCAGCAGTATCTAACACGCAAATAACCCTGCCTATCATCTGTATAAGAGGGGACAAAAATTATTTCGGCACCTGCATCCGAGACTACTCTTGCAACTTCAGGAAATTCAACATCATAACAAATTAAAATTGAAATCGGGCAGTGTGTAGTTTTAAATACTTTAAGTTCGTTGCCGTGTTCAATCTGCCATGGATTTTTTTCCCATCTTGTTCGATGTACTTTATCTTGGGTAAAAACTTTGCCTTCAGGGGTAAAAAGATATGCCCGGTTAAAAATTTTATCGTTCTCTTTAGTCGGATGCGTTCCGCCGATCAAATAATACTTGTATTTGGAAGCATAACTGCTTAGTAGATCAATATACTGTTCTTTATATTTACTTAACTCATTAATAGCTTTAACAGCATCACTGCTGTCTATAAACGACATAAGCTGAATTGTAAATAACTCGGGGAGGAGTACAAAATGAGGTTTATATTCTGAAGCTGCTGTTAATACATAATTAACCTGATCTTCAAATTCTTCAAAATTGTTTACCTTTCTTAAATGGTATTGAACTGAAGCAATTCTAACTCGCATTATTTCTCCTTTTTATCAAAATTGGGATTATAGTTAGGATTTAACCATACAATTAAAGAGGCATACTCTAAAGATTGGGTATCGCCATGTAAATAATTCTCAACAATATCACAAAACTGGAAACCCTGTTTTAATTGAAAGCGTAAAACGGGATCATAAATATCGCCCCATATAACTTTAAGACAATATGTATGAGGATCCAATTTATCGGCAAATAAGTGATAATTGGGAAGCCTGCCTGCAGCGATAATTCTTTTCAAATTAAGCCTTCTACATAATTCCATTCTTTCCTGGTATATTTTCTGCCCGATCCCTTTTTTTCGATAATCAGGATCAACACAGACTTCTGCTCCATAAAGAGTCTTTCCTTCCGGGTTATGAGTAGAAAACATTCCGCTTCCGGTTATTTCCTTCCAGTTATGATCTGGACCATATTCGTCCCACAAAATTATAAATGAACTTGCCGTACCTACAATTTTTCCCTCCAGGTCAGCTACAAACTGACCTTCGGCAAAAACTTTAAGATGATTTTCAAGCTGCTCATGTGACCAGGGTTTAAGACCGGGATATATTTTCTGTTGAAGCTCCCTTATTTCATCGAAATTTGCCGGGATTGTATTTCTTATAATAACTTCTGTTTCAGTTTTCATTTTTTTTGTATCTTCATACGTTAAAACAATTTATAAAAAATTACTCTTAAATTAAAAGATGAGTATCAATAAATTATAAGTTATTTCTGTTTCTATTCCTAATTGAAAATTTTGTAAATATATTTGGAATATTTAATAATTTGGAATTTGTTGAGAAATTATTAAAACACTTATTGAATCTCTAATTTTTTTTTGATTATATTACTTTACTTATGTTACACAAAATTGTCATTCTAAACTTAGTGAAGAATCTCAATGTTTACGAATTGCACTATTTTAAGATCACACTTTACGGAATGACAAAAATCATTCATCTGTTTAAAATGAATGAATAAGAAATCTTCATTCACATCGAAAGATTTTCAAATAAAGATGAAACCGGAATTTTTAACAGTTAAAGAAAAGGTCAAAAATTTTGTTTCATCATTTTTTACATCTGAATTAAGAAATAAAATTAGTGACAGCATAAGCTTCATTCAATCCTTTCAAAAAAGATTAAGTGCATTTTATGGAAATACCGACCTCACAATTGAACAGGTAAACGAATATAATAAACGAACTTCTTCACTCATTGAGAATAAATTTACAATAAACCAATCCAAAAAATTCGATGAAGAATTCCCGGGTTTCATTGAAGAATTAAATAATTATTTATCTTCCTTTGATGAAAAAATTAAAGAAGTCCAGGCTGATGAGAGATTTACATCTTTTGAAAACGATACTGCATTTATAAAAAACTCAAAGAGAATAAAAAATTTATCTTACAAAATATCGCAGCTGCCGGTTAGTACGGGAAACACTTTTAGAAATATATTTAAAAAAGATCGGAAACCTAAAAAAAATTGGTACCATGAAATTCCATATAAGAACCTTTCTTTCTTTTATTTAAGAGATAAACTTTCTCAATCGCTTCTTTCAATTATTGAAGAAGTCGATTTAAATATTAGTTCTGCGTATTCAAAAGTCTGGGAATTAGATGAAAGTATAAATAAAATTTTCACAATTGAGTCCGCACAAAATGAGCCCAATAATTCTTCAAATGAAACAAATTACAAAGAAGAAATTGAAATTATTGTAAAATCATTAACAGATTTAAATAACTCACTCGGGGAAAAAGCATCTAATAAAACAGATGAGATATTTATAGAATATGAAGATGTTTATAATAAAGCCGGAACAATAGAAGATCCGAAAAGAAAGTACAATTCAAAAAAAATTATAAAAGCTCATGGAAATTTAAATAGAAATTATAAAGATATTAACCAGGGCTGGCAAAATTCATTCTTTACTCTGTTTGAAGATTGGAGGTTAAATAAAGAATTATACATTCTTTGCGGTAATTCTACGCAAGCATATTCAAACATTAAGGACGAATCTGAAGAAAGAATAAATAAAATAATATTGCCCGAACTGAAAAAAATTTCTTCGCTTCTTGAAGATATTAAAATTGAAATAAATGAATTTTACGGCAGCAGCAGCGAATTACATTCACTTCTCTTTAAAGAGAAGGCTAAAATATTTAAGCACTTGTCTAATAAAATAATTCCTTCAATCAGCGAAATTATTTTAACTCAAAATATCCCTGAATTAGTCGGCGGCATTGAAATAAATATCGAAAGATTGGTACAAAATCTTTCAACCAAAAGAGCAATTATTAAAACCGGTACATATGTTAGAAAAGTCAAAACATCGGAAATCGACTACATCTCTCCAAACGAAATCATTTCATTTGACAGCTTAACAAAATTTAGTAAATCAATCCAGCACATAAAAAGCAGTACTCTTAGAGAAATTCAAAAAGTACAAAGCTCAATTACAGATATTGATCAAATTTCGGACTTCAATCTTGATACAGCTATTTCAATGTTCCGCAGCGATGAAAGAACCGGTGAAGATCCGCTTGATATTGCTGCAGAAGGTATTGAACGAGCTATTGGGAAAACCAATGAAGTTGAAAAAACTCTTCTCTCAATTAGTAAAGAAATCGAAGAAATTATTGGTAATGCCGTCGGTGATTTTAATGGCGATTTAATAATGCTTACAAAAACCGAAAATATTTTAGATATAAAGGTTAAAATTGCAAAGGCTAAAGCTCTTCAAAGAACAACTAAGCTAAAAGAACAATCGATTGTTTGGATCAAAAAATTTATCCCGGTTCTTCAAACTTCTTATAAAAAAGAACATAGCAGGTATAAAGAATTTTATAATTACATAAGAAAAAAATTAGGACTAACAAGGAGGCTTGCTGCAATTTCTTCGGAAATTTCAGATTTTCTTGCAGCGACACAGACTGCTTTATCCAAACTTCCGGTTGTATACAGAAGATTGTTTGAAATCGAGGCTTTAAAAGATGAAAGGTTTTTCGAAGGCCGGGAAACCGAACTGTCTAGATTAAATTTAGCTTATGAACAATGGGTAAAAGGAGGTTACGCTCCTGTTGCTGTTATAGGTGAAAAAGGAAGCGGAGCCACTACACTTTTAAATTTTTTCGAAATGGGACTTGAGAAAAAATATAATATTTTACGAACAGAAGTTTCTAAAGCAATTCATAAACCTGATGATTTAAAAGAATTTCTAAAAACCCTTTTCAATATTAGCTCAATAAAAAACTTTGAAGAATTAATTGAATATTTGAATAATCTCCCGGCAAAAAAAATTGTAATAATTGAAAATATTCAGCATCTTTTTTTGAGAAAAGTTAACGGTTTTGCATGTTTGAAAATATTATTTGAACTGATCTCAAAAACTCAAAAGAGTATTTTTTGGATTTCAACTTCATCACTTTATTCATGGGAATACTTACATAAAGCACTAAATATTCCCGATTACTTTGGTTACGTTGTTAGGTTGAAAAACATGGAAGATGAACAAATGGTGAAAGTGATTTTAAAGAGGCATAAAATCAGCGGCTATAATTTAAATTTTAAACCTTCAAAAGAAGAAGAAGAAAGCAAGAGTTATAAAAAAATCCCTAACGGTAAAAAACAGGATTTTTTATTCAAGCAGTATTTTTCGGATTTAAATAAATTTGCAAAAAGCAATATTAGCCTGGCATTATTGTTTTGGCTCCGTTCTACAAAAGAAGTTTCAGGCGATACAATCACTATAGGCTCTTTGAGGGATATTGATTTTTCTTTTCTTTCTTCTCTTGAAACTCCTAAAGTTTTTACATTACATGCTTTACTTATTCATGATGGTTTGACTATCGAATCTTTTTCACTAGTAAACAATTTACCGGAAGTTCAAAGCAGGCTAATGCTTTATGTTCTGTTAGATGATGGAGTTATAGTTCAGAAAAACGGATTGTATAAGATAAATCCTCTTTTATACAGGCAGATCGTTACACTTTTACAAACTAAAAACATTATTCATTGAAATTTCATGAATATACTTAAAAATATTTCTATTAAGATATTTATTATCTTTTTATTTTTTACACACTTTGGATTTTCACAAACCGGGAATGGAATTTCTCACAAGAATGATTCAATAAAGGTAGTTGTAAAAACCGATACAATATTTATTAATACCGGGGTAACTAAAAAAAATATAGAAGCTGATACTTCTAAAAATGTACTTGAAATCGGACCGCCACCTATCGAAGAGCTCATCTCTTTCGGCAAAGTTTTCTGGTCATTAGTTGTACTAATAATCGGATTTTTTATCATCAGGATAATTTCTAAAACACTCGATTTAATTGCCGAAAGAAGCACCGGTTACAGGATTACCATTAAAGGCTTTGTTCCTATTATTAGAATTTTTGGTTGGTTAGTTATTATTTATATAATTGTTGCCGGGATTTTTAGACCGCCCCTTCCTACAATTCTTACAATTGCCGCATCTTTAGGAATTGCAGTGGGTTTTGCTGCACAGGATATATTTAAAAATATTTTCGGCGGAATAATGATCCTGTTTGATAGACCTTTTCAAGTTGGAGATAAAATCGAAGTTGGTGATTATTATGGTGAAGTTATAAAGATTGGTTTACGTTCTACCAGGATTGTAACCCCTGATGATTCCATGGTCAGTATTCCCAACGGGGATATAATGAGCAAGTCAGTCTCAAATGCTAACTCCGGTGAACCCAACTGCCAGGTAGTTGCAGAAATCTTTCTCCCGATTACTGTTGATACTGAAAAGGTTCGGCAGATTGCCATAGAAGCTGCACAGGTTTCAAAATATATATTTTTGAATAAACCTATTGTTGTGCTGTTTTTTAATGAAGTAAAAGAAAGAAGATCTTATTTAAAAATGAGACTAAAAGCTTATGTTATGGATATCCGGTATGAATTCCAGTTTAAAAGTGAAATGACTGAAATTGTTATGAGGGAATTAATCAAAGAAAAAATCATTGCTCCGGGCGATCTCTTTTAATTGATAAAAATCGCGCAGCGAAAATTAAAAAATATTTAAATATTAAACATAAACAAGGGATAAACACTTTTCTGCTTTTTTAAGAGCTCTAATTTATTATATTTGTTTAATTAAATAATTTAAGTTTAATCACTTAACCATTAATGTTAACTTATTCATAAAGTTTAACAAATACTAGGAATTAAAAAAAGTTCAACCGGGCAATTGCCCCGATAAATATCGGGGAGGAAAGTCCGAACTTCATAGAACAGGGTGCCGGATAATGTCCGGGATTTTCAGCCTTAGGCTAGAATACGGAAAGTGCCACAGAAAATATACTTCCTGTTGAATGAAGGTATACATGCCTTCGTTAAAACTTCGGCAGGTAAAGGTGAAAAGGTAGGGTAAGAGCCTACCGCTCCGGCAGTAATGCCGGGGGCATGGTAAACCCCACCCGAAGCAAGGTCAAATATGGAAATCTTCCCGGTTAATTCCGGGACGAAGTTGTTCGCTTTGATTATCCTGGTAACAGGATTGGGTTTCCGGGTAGACCGCTGGAGTCTGGTGGCAACATCAGATCGAGATAAATAATTGCCGTCCCGGTTTGTTCCGGGAAACAGAATTCGGCTTACAGGTTGAACTTTGTTCTTATTATTTAATGACGGAAATTTAATGCAGAAAAAGCGTTGGAAAATAAAAAATGTTGAAGATGAATATGCCGTTCAATCTCTGGCAGATTCTCTCAATATTTCTGAAATTCTTTCCAAGCTGCTGGTTATAAGAAATGTTAAAAACTTTCCTCAGGCAAAAAATTTTTTTCGTCCATCATTAGATTCCCTTTATAATCCTTTTTTAATGCACGGAATGGAAGATGCCACTACCCGTGTAATCCAGGCTTTAACCGAAAATCAACTAATTTGTGTTTATGGTGATTATGATGTAGATGGAACATGTTCAACAGCTCTTTTATATCTTTTTCTTAAAGAGCTAGATGCAAATGTTGAGTATTACATTCCCAAAAGATTAACTGATGGATACGGCCTGTCAAAATCAGCAATTGATATTGTTAAAAGCAAAGGAACTTCCCTTCTAATTGCAGTAGACTGTGGAATAACAGGTGCAGAAGAAACAGAGTATTCCAAATCTTTAGGTATGGATGTAATTATTTGCGACCATCACCAGCCAAAGGAAAAAATTCCTGATGCTCTTGCTGTACTCGATCCTTTAAAGCCCGATTGTAATTACCCGTTTAAATATTTATCCGGAGCAGGTGTTGCTTTTAAATTGGCACAAGGAGTTGCAGAAAGAATCGGAAAAAGAGATTTACCGCTGCAATATCTTGATCTTGTAGCACTAGCCGGTGCAGCAGACATCGTTCCCCTTGTTGATGAAAATAGAATTTTAGTTAAAGAAGGACTGGAACAGATAAACCGAAATCCCAGGCCAGGAATTTTGGCACTAATAAGAAGCAGCAATATGGAATCCGGTAATTTAACATCAGGACAAATTGTATTTACTATTGCACCGCGTATTAATGCTGTTGGGAGACTAGGGGATGCTGAAAGAGCTGTTAAACTCTTTATAACTAAAAATAAAGAAGAAGCTTTTAACATGGCTCATGTTCTTGAAGAAGAAAATTATGAAAGAAGAAAAATTGATGTTGACACTTTCGATGATGCACTTGAATTAGTAGAAAATTCTCTAGATTTGGAAAAGGAACTTGCAATAATTCTCCACCAGGAATCATGGCACCCGGGAGTTATCGGGATCGTTGCTTCGAGACTTGTCGAAAAATATTATCGCCCAACTATTATGCTAACCACTGTGGATGGGATTGCAAAAGGTTCTGCCAGAAGCATCTCAAATTTTAATATTTATGAAGCATTGAAAAAGTGTGAAGATTTGCTGGTTCAGTTCGGAGGGCATCAAGCAGCAGCAGGGCTTGCAGTTGAAGTTGAAAAAATTTCCGAATTTAAAACGAGATTCAACCAGGTAGTAAAAGATACTATTTCAGGTGATGATTTATTTCCTGAAATCAATATAGATTCTAAAATTAAATTTTCTGAAATTACACCCAAGTTTTTAAGGATTTTAGATCAGTTTGCACCATTTGGTCCGGGAAATATGCGGCCGGTATTTTTAGCAGAAAATGTGGAAGTAGCGAATATACCGCGCATAGTTGGAACAGATCATTTGATCGTATGTTTAAAGCAGAACGGTTCGGAAAAAGTATTTGATTGTATCGGTTTTAATATGGGAAACTACTGCGATTTAATAAATAAAAATGATTCTTTGCTTGATGTTGTTTTTACCATAGACAAAACGGTTAAAGACGGAAGAATTTTTCCGCAATTTAAATTCAAAGATATTAAAGTAAAAGATAAAAACAAGGAGTTGATTAATGTCAGGTCATTCTAAATGGGCGACTACTAGAAGAAAAAAAGCTGTAATAGATGCTAAAAGGGGAAAAATGTTTACTAAGCTCATCAAGGAAATTACTATTGCAGCAAGAGAAGGTGGAGGTGACCCGGAGGGTAATCCGAGATTAAGGCTGGCTATCGATAATGCTAAAGCTGCAAATATGCCGCAGGATAATATTGAAAGGGCTATTAAAAAAGCAACCGGAGAATTGGAAGGGCAATCATTTCATGAATTAATTTATGAAGGTTATGGTCCAAGCGGTATAGCCATTATGGTTGAAGTTGCTACAGATAATAAAAACAGGACTGTTGCCGAAGTCAGGCATTTATTCAGCAAAGGTGGAGGGAGCCTGGGTGAAACCGGTTCAGTTGCTTGGATGTTTGATCGTAAAGGGGTTATTCTTCTTCCCCAAAAAGGGAAAACAGAAGATGAAGTAATGGAGATTATTTTAGATGAAGGTGCCGAAGATCTCCATACAGAAGATGATTATTTTGAAGTTCAAACACCTTTGGAATCTTTTGAACCGGTAAGAAAAGCCTTAGTTAATAAAGACTTTGAAATAGAAAATGCTTCTCTTCAATGGATTGCTAAAAATGCAATATCTGTCGAAGGCGAAGAAGCAGAAAAAGTTATGAAATTAATTGAATCATTGGAAGATAGCGACGATGTTCAAAATGTCTTTTCCAATGCTGATTTTGTTTGATCGAGGGTGGCCAAATAGTATTTTTTATTCAAAATTTCATCAGTCTGAGCTTGTCGAAGACTGAAGATTAAATTGAATGTCACACTTCGACAAGCTCAGTGTGACATTCAAATACTTTTTGGTCTCACTACACCATTTACAAATCGTAACCTCGAAGGTTCTATAGATGATCATACTTGGAGTTGACCCGGGAACAATCTATACGGGTTTCGGAATAATAAAACAAAAAAGCAGCAACTATATTCGCATTATAAACGGTATTATAAAACTCCCATCCCATAAAAGCCTTCCTTTAAAACTGGAAATTATTTATGATGAACTGGTAAAAATTATTCAAAGATATAAACCTGATGAATTTGCTATTGAGACTGCTTTTTACGGAAAGAATGTGCAGTCGGTAATGAAAATTGGATATGCGCGCGGTGCGGCTTTGTTGGCTGCAGTTCATAATAAAATTCCGATAAGTGAATATTCACCGAGAGAAATAAAAAAATCCGTGGTAGGAAGAGGTTCTGCATCCAAAGAACAGGTTTATTATATGATTAAAACTTTGCTCGAATTAAAAGAAGAAAAAATGAAATACGATGAATCCGATGCACTTGCTGTAGCAGTCTGCCATGCATTCAGAATGACACATCATAATGGTTCAACAAGAAAGAGTAAAGACTGGAAATCATTTATAGAAGCTTACCCGGAAAAGGTAGTAAGAGATTGAAAAATTTAAAAATCAAAAGGTGTTTATCAGTCTAATATTTGTTGGTTTTGTAAAAAATTTTTTACTACAAATTAATCATATCTAATTACGGCATGATAACTTTCACCATAACAAAAAGCATCGCTAAAATTATTTTTCCCCGGGGACTAAAAAATTTAATTGTTTAGATAATAGAGTTTTTAACGGTGCAACATGGGATCAAATCCCGGGATTCTATTTATCGTCATACTATAGTATATGACCAAGGCATTTGGGTGATGGGAAAAATTAATAATTTCCCCCATCTTGGAGTAGTCCAATGGAGTTCTTCCTATTCACCTGGACCAGTTATAAATGCGTAAGCAGCAGTTTTAGTTAATCCCAAAGATTCTCTTCGTTATAGAGTTTACAAAATATCAAAAGGGGATGATAACTCTAATCAGGATTTCTCAGAATGGCTTAAAGATTTAGGTGCCCCGGTAGATAAAGCGGGGAACCCAATGATCTACGCTGACCAGACAATCTGGAAAGTTTAATAAATTATATGCCATAAAGAAATAATTATAATACGTTAAAATTCAAAGTATTGATAATTTTATACCCAATGCAATATTTAAGGTAAAGGATTTTTACTTTTCAACTAATTGATTTTTTTTCAAAACTATTTACAGATTTAATTTGTAATTCATTCTGATTTGAGGATTTAGTTTCTAATTTCTTATAGTAAATTTTCTCAATGTATCTTTATAATTAATTTCTATATTAAAAATAGGAAGGGGCAAAAATTAAAGGTACGAACATAGAAAATTATTTTTCAAAATCAGTGCTGCAGCAGTTTTTGTACTGCTATATTCCTTCTTCCTTTCTGTAAGACCACAACAGAATAACTCAGCATCGATTCATTTTAACCGTTTGAATACTATCGATGGTCTTTCCAATTGTACTGTTTATGATCTTATCCAGGATCATTTAGGCTTTTTATGGTTTGCAACAGATGATGGGTTAAACTGTTTTGACGGATATGAGTTTGAAATCTTTCGTCATAATCCTGAAAATAGAAACTCAATAACAGATAATTCTGTTTGGGCAATTCTTGAAGATAGCGACTATAAAATTTGGGCAGGAACAAAAGGAGGTGCATTAAACAAATATGATCCTGTTAGCGGAAAATTTACAAGCTGGAAAATTAAATCTGACTTGATCGAAGAGAACTCAATCACTTTTATTTACGAAGACAAGAAAAATTTTATTTGGGTCGGGACATACAAAAGCGGGTTATACAAACTAAACCAATCTACAGGGAAGATAGAAAACTGGCAATATATTCCCGGTAATTACAAATCATTAAGTAATAACTATGTAACTTCAATTGTTGAAGATCATGCAGGAAATATTTGGGAAGGTACTTATAATGGATTAAATAAAATAAATCCTCAAAAAGGAGAAAATGAATTTATCAGGTATTATTCTGAGCAGAATAATCTTAATACGATTAGCAATAATCTTGTAGGGAATCTTTCAAAGTCAAAAATTGATCCCAATCTAATATGGATAGGTACAGCAAATGGTTTAGCCCGGCTGGAAATCAAAAAGGAAACTGCAATAGAAGAAAAAATTATTTTCTCGCGAGTTAAAATTCCTAACCCGGATAATTTACAATTCGGTGCTACAGCCGGTTCGGTACTCGAAGAAATTATAGAGAATAAAAATATTTTATGGATTGATTCATTTGCAGGATTAATCAGATTAAATACATTTTCAGGAAGGGTTGATAGATTTATTTCTGATAAGAATGATCGCAACAGCCTATCAAATAACCATATTTGCGGGATGATGAAAGATAAATCAGGCGTTTTATGGTTGGCTACCGAAAATGGTATTTCATTCTATTCATCAAAAGGTATGAAGTTTAATAACATTTTATCCAGAAGAAACAGAATAACAAATCAAAAAGAGCTTTATAAAAAAGATGTAACTGCAATGATTCAAACCTCCAGTGATAGAATATGGATTGGAACTGAAAAAGGATTATACAACATCTCAAAAATACAATCAAATTCGAATACGGATGATAATATTTTTGAAATAAAAAAAGTCCCTTCTTCTGAAAACCTAAATATCTGGTCTTTGGCTCAAGGTAATGCAAATGATCTATGGATTGGGACTTATGGTTCAGGATTATTCCGGTTAGATATAGCTTCTAACCGGTTAGAATCTATTCAGTTTTATAACAAGAAAAACAAATTACCTTCAATAAATTATAACAAGGCGATTTACTGTGATAGCAGTAATATCTGGATTGGACTTTGGGGACCAGGTCTTGCCCGTTTTAATTCAATCACAGGTGAATACAAAATCTGGTACAATGATGCTAATGATCCAAACAGCTTAAGCTATAATGATGTTTGGGCAATCCATAAGGATAAGAAAGGAAGAATTTGGATTGGAACAAACGGAGGCGGCTTCAATTTATTTAAAGATATTAATGAAGGAAAATTCATCAGATGGATAGCTGAAGAAAATAAAACAGGATGCTTGAGCAGTAATAGCATATACACAATTTATGAGTCCCGGAATGAAAAAAATACTCTTGATTTTGATCAGACTCTGTTATGGGTCGGAACAAATAACGGACTGAATAAATTTATTATTAATAATTCCAATGATAAAAATGAATTATCTGTTGATATCTCTTATTATGCTACAAAGAATGGTTTGGCAGATAATTCAGTTAAAAGTATTGTTGAAGATAATGAAGGTAATCTCTGGTTAGGCACAAGTTCCGGAATTTCTTTTTTTAATACAGAAAAAAACACATTTACCAACTTTGATTCAGATGATGGTATTCTTGGTACTGATTTTAATTTTGGTTCAGCGCTTAAATATGATGATGAAACAATTTTTATGGGGAGCACTGAGGGTTTAAATTACTTTAATCCTTAAGATATTGTTCAATCTAAATATGTACCGCCTGTTGAGATAACTGATTTTCAAATCTTTAATAAGTCTGTATCTATAGGTGAAAATTCTCCTTTGAAGAAGGAGATTTTATATACGAAGGAAATTACAATTCCTTATTCACAAAATGTATTCTCTTTTCAGATTGCGGCTTTAGATTATAATTCACCGCAATCTATTCAATACAAATATATAATGGACGGGTTCGACAATAATTGGGTGAATAGCCGTACGAGACGATTTATTACATACACAAATCTGAATCCCGGTACCTACTTCTTTAAAGTGAAATCGACTAACAGCGACGGTATTTGGAATGAGAATATTAAAACAATAAAAGTAATAATTACTCCGCCCTGGTGGCAGACGGAGTGGGCAATCATTTTATACGTAGTAATATTTATTCTCGGTATCTGGGGGATAATTAAATTTCAGACTAGTCGTACTAAATTACAGGCTGAACTTAAGATGCGTGAATTTGAATCTAATCAGCTTAGAGAAATTGAAAGTATGAAATCCCGTTTCTTTGCAAATCTTTCCCACGAATTCCGTACACCGCTGATGCTAATAAAAGGAACTATTGAAATTCCCGCGGTTTATGTCCGAAGGGTTGGCATGTACTGAGACTTGAAGAATGGCAGACACTTATAAATTATTTAGAAGGTGACGAAGCAGGCTATAAGCTTGCATCTACCCGTATAGCACCTAATTCTCATCCACGATGGAATTGCCATTGGCATCCTACAAATGAAAGCAAATTTTCGGGTCTTCCGGCTGGTTATCGTTATCAAGCTGGCCCATTTGAGGATATTGGAAACGTAGCTATTTGGTGGAGTTCTACAAAGGGGAGTCATAGTGGTGATGCATGGGACTTCTATATTTTTTGTTCGGAAGGTGGCACTCTATCTGACACCCCAGTGCATAATGGTTTTTCTGTCCGGTGTGTAATGGATTGAAAAGCAATTTGACAATTTACCATATTATAGATGAGCTGAAAGAGTTATATAGAGTTATAAAAATAGCGGTATATTGAACTCATCCAACCACGGATTACCGTCCGGTTGGATAAGATTTCGAAAGAAGGATTTGTTGCCTAAGAATATGAAGCAGCAGCAAGGTATATGGAAAGTCTGAAATAGCAAGTGGTGTTTATTTCTGTAGAATCAAGCGTGAAAGGTTTGCCGGGACTAAATAATTTATACTGCTTTGTTGAGAATAAATAAAAGTAGAATTTATTTTCATTAGAACAAAACTATCCCAACCCGTTTAATCCGGCAACAAAAATACAG
>CAYUVK010000008.1:0-74346 GCA_964448105.1 uncultured Ignavibacteriaceae bacterium | reverse complement strand
TATGAAGAACGCGAACTTGAAATACGATTTGGAGCATCTTATTTGGAGTACAAAAATAAAACATCTTTTCTCTGGCCGAATAAACCTAGACAATAAATTCTAAATAGAGAACAATGCCGCCTAACAAGCGGTTTAAATAACAAAAACAAAAAATGTTTATCATTAAATCATTGCATTTCTAATTCTTTCAAAAAAATAATTGCTCACCTAATCCCCTTCCCCAATACTCACGCAACTATTTTTTTCATCTTATCATTAAGACCATTTCATTTTTTGTTCTATTAAAGTTTTGTACTTTTATTAGGGAAAACTAATTGTTCCCTCTGGTCATAAATAGTTTTAATGTATTTACCGCTCAGTCACACTTTTCCAGATTATACTTATAGCTGGCATACTTTTTTTATCTAATAGCTCGCTTGTGCTTGTTGAATAATTTAAGCACTGCTCGCGAAAGGTTATAAGTCTAATTATACGTAACCTTTCCTAAACTATTTTAGTCATATTTATATATGAAATCATATAGAATAATTTTTATAATTCAATAAAATAAAAAATATATAAAAAATGAAAAGTATTAAACTTTCCTTGCTACTCTTTGTCTTTTTGATTGCTTCTATTTGTTCAGGAAGCCAAGTAAATTCACAAATAAGTAAAGATGTAAAAAGAAAACTCGAGGAAAAAGTACCAATCTGGCTTTCTGAAAATAATGTTCCAGCCGTAGGAATAGGAATAATAGAAAATGGGAAAATCGAGTATGCAAAAGTATTTGGAGAACTTCAAAAAGGTGTTCCAGCACCTGACAACACTATCTTTAATGTAGCCTCCATTACGAAAACAGTAGTGACAATGCTGACCCTGAAATTGGTTGAAACGGGGCAGTGGGATTTGGATGAACCTCTTTCAGATTACTGGGTCGATCCGGACGTTGCCAGCGATTCCCTGCACACAAGGTTAACATCCCGTCATGTACTAACCCATCAGACAGGATTTGCTAACTGGCGCAGCGACAATCCCGATAACTCCACATTCCAACATTCAGAAACATAGCGCATTTGGTTTAGGATGGTTTATTGTTAAAGGATTGCCGGACGAAGAATATGCTATTTATCATATGGGTGGAAGTCCCGGCGTGAAGACCATGGCCGTTTTCTTACCAAAATCGAAATGCGGTGTTGTCGTCTTTACCAACGGAGATAATGGATTTCATGTATTTAACAATGTAATAAAAGAAGCGTTTGACGCAGGTGATAGTATTTACGAGTACACGTGGGAAAGACCGAATATTCCAAATATCATAAGTGTGCCCGATGAAATAATAAAGAAATACTCAGGACATTACCAATACCCCGATGTAGAGATAGTTTCAAAAAGAGAAAAAGAAATTACCTTTTCTTTAAGAGGTTTACCAAAATTGAATTTATATCCGGAAACGGAAAATAAATTTTTCACGAGAGAATATCCTATTAAGGTGGAATTTGTTAAAGACGACGCAGGTGTGGTTATAAAATTGATATTTTACTTTTATGGAAAGAAAGCTTTTGAAGCAGACAAAATAAAATAAAAGTTTCACAATTTTTTAATTAATTAAAAATTTACAGATATGAAAAAACATAAATTACAATTATTATTGTTTCTCACCATTTATTTGGGAAGCATAGTAAAAGCACAAATAAATACCAATATAAGTAGCCTGCAGGCAAAAATACCGGTGTGGCTTTCTGAGAATAATGTACCTGCCTGTGGAATTGGTATTATTGAGGATAGTAAAATCAAGTATGTAAAAGTATTTGGAGAACTTAAAAAAGGTGTGCCGGCCCCTGACAACGCTATCTTTAGTGTGGCATCAATAACTAAACCGGTTGTTACAATGCTAACGTTAAAATTGGTAGAATCGGGTCAATGGAATTTAGAAGAACCTCTTTACAATTACTGGGTGGATCCTGATGTAGCAAGTGATCCGTTTCATAAAAAACTGACAACACGTCATGTATTGAATCATCAAACGGGATTTCCAAATTGGCGGAAAGGAAAACTGGCGTTTGAATTTGAACCAGGAACGAATTTTCAATATTCGGGCGAAGGATTTGAGTATTTAAGAAGAGCCATAGAAAAGAAGTTTAATAAATCACTGGCAGAATTGGCCGATTCAATATTATTTAAACCCATTGGTATGATAGACAGCCGTCTTTGTTGGGATAAAAATATAGATGAGTCGAGATTTGCATGTTTGCATGATTCAAAAGGAAATATTTATAGACCATCGATGCCAAAGGGAGGTAAAGTTAATGCTGCCGCTAGCTTACTTACTACCGTTGAGGATCTTTGCAAATTCAGTATTTACGTGATGAATGGCTTTGGACTTTCTTCTGATATTTATAATGACATGATAAAACCTCATGTAAAACTGAAAGAACATTATGCCAGAGGATTAGGCTGGGAAATCATATCAGATTTGCCGGGTGGTGAATTTGCACTTAAACATTCAGGCTCACAAGGTGGTGTCAAAGCGATATTTGTTTTATTGCCAAAATCCAAACAAGGCATGGTAATCCTGACGAATGGAGACAAGGGCATATTTGTTTACAATAATGTTATCAGGGAATTTGTTGAATCAGGACAAACGCTTTTGAACTATCTTATGGGTTCTGACACTCATAAAGTCGTCACTCTTACGAAAGAAATATTAGACAGGTACGTAGGGGATTACCTAGATTCATATGGAAGAAATCTTTCAATTGCAAGAGAAGACAGTATATTGAAATTTACCGGGAACAGCTTACCTACTGTAAAATTATACCCTGAATCGGAAAAGAAATTTTTTGTTAAAGATTTCGATGTTCAATTTGAATTTGTTAATGACGATTCGTTAGTATTAATTGCAAATGGAAAAATAGATTGGACTGCAAAAAAAATAAAGCAACAGCCTATAATAAATCTTCCGGATGAAGTACTGGAAAGATATGTCGGAACCTACGTGCGGTTGGACAATTACAGTGATATTCATGTTATAAAAGGCGAAGGAAGCAGATTGAAAATATCAGGAGAAACTGTACCTCCAATGGAACTGTTACCTACAGGAGAATATATATTCTTTGCAAAAGGGCTTCCATTTCAATTTGAATTTCTTAAGGGTAAATCTGGTGATATAATAAAAATGAATGTAATCGGAAACGGGAAAGTAGTGTGTGAAACAAAGAGAAAAGATTACAGTAGTCAAGGAAAAACTATTGCACAGGAAGTAGATTCCATTTCAATAAAATATCTTCATCAATATATGGACTCTATTGCAACCGATATTACCGAAGGCCGTTTTACCGGGTCACCGGGATACAAAAAGGCAGCACAATATGCTGCCGATGTATTTCGGAAAGCAGGATTGAATCCTGGTTATACCAATGAAAAGGGTGAAAAATCATATTTTCAGCCGGTGCCTTTTATCCGTAATAACTATGAATCCTCATCAATAACGATTTGGAAAAATGGAATAGATAAGATATATATGCACTCGGCTGATAATTTCGTTTTTTTAAATACCGGAGTGCCAGATAAAAATATTCAAACGATTTCTCCTGCATTCGTCGGCTATGGTATACACGAACCGGAAAAGGGATGGGATGATTATGCAGGTATAGATGTTAAAGGGAAATGGGTAATTGTACTGAACGGGATGCCACCTGCTAATGCAAATCCGGCGTTTCCGGAATATCTTCGTACACAATATGGAAATTGGAAAGTGCACGATTCACTAAAACTAAATGCACTTATGAAGCACAATGTAGCAGGTTTGATTGTTTTACCGGATAAATACGCGACTGACAATTGGGAAAGTAGTGTACTTCATAATTACAGGTACAATTATATTCATTATGCAGATTCTGATGTTAAAAAGCAAGCTGTATCAGGACCTGTCTTGCCTGTTATCCTTATACATCCGGAACTTGCTCAAGTCCTTTTTGCCGATCAAAACTTTGATCCTATAACTAATAAGGGTAACTATCACTCATATATTTTAGACAACACAGAAATTAGTGTTAAGATCAATTGCAAAAAAGAATCTATTAATTGTTCTAATGTTATTGCAGTTGTTCCCGGAAACGATTCTGTTTTAAAAAAGGAATATATTACCGTGGGGGCACATCTAGACCATCTTGGTAAAATTGGGGATCATGTGTATAATGGAGCAAATGACGATGCAAGCGGATGTGTCATTATCCTCGAAGCAGCTAAAAAAATAGCGTTAAATCCTCCTAAAAAATCAGTACTATTTATTCTTTATACATCAGAGGAACAACATTTAATTGGTTCGAGGCATTTTTTGGAAAATCCACCAATTTCAATTGAACAAATTTCACTTAATATTAATTTAGAACAAATCGGTAGTAAAAACAGAGATTTCCCCGGTATATGGGCAATAGGCTCACCAAAATTTAAAGAATCTTTTAATAAAATAGGTAATTCTTTTAAAGAAACCGATTTAAAATTTGATCCGGTTGAAAATCTTAGAGATGCTCTTAAAGACCAAGTTGATTTACGGAGTTATTATGAAAAAGGAATACCAGTAATTATGCTCTCTTCAGGTGGGTTTCCGGAACATCATACTATTCGGGATAAAATCGATTTAATAGATTTTGAACATTTAAGCATAGCAGCAAAATTTTTACATTCATTTATTGTGAAGTTAGGAAATGAATAACATTTGAGTGATATAAATAAGATTAAATAATTTTTGAATATTTTGAAATTGCATAGTTGTTATTATTAAAACTGAAAAGATCTCATTTATTTCAACTGCATCATTTATACTGCTCAATCTCTTAAATAATCATTTATTTACTTTTACGGATTTTTAGAATGAAAAAGAATACACCATTTACCCTGTTATTGATACTAAATCTAATTTTTCTAACGATCAGTAGTAATGCTCAAAGCAACAACAATTATTCAGAACTGATCAAAGAATCCGAAGATTTTATTATAAAAAAAATGGGATCAGATAATATAGTTGGAGTAAGTGCTGCAATTATAATCGATGATTCAGTTATTTGGAAAAATGCTTTTGGATATGCTGATAAAAAAAATAAGGTACCGATGACTATTAATACTGTTGTCAACATAGCTTCAGTAACTAAGACATTCACAGCGCTGGCATTGATGCAACTTCATGAAAAGGGATTAATTGATATAAACAAACCATTAACAGATTATTTGCCTCAATTTAAACCCAAAACCAGAGGGGAAGATCTAAAACAGCTTACCATTAAATCTGTCATCACCCATTCCTCAGGGATTCAAACCGATATATTAAATAATAGTGATTTAGCAACAGGAAAATACACCGATGTACTTGGTTTTATAAATGAAACATATTTATTATATCCTCCGGGGATGGTTGAAGCATATTCTAATTCAGGATATAATATTTTAGGACATCTTATAAAAGAGGTTAGTAAACAAGATTACCCAGATTATATTCAAAAAAATATTTTCACTCCACTCAGGATGAGTAATTCAGGCTTTGCAATGGATATATTAAAAAATAGAACAAAATTATATTCAGGGGGAAAAGAAGTTAAAGAATATGAGATTAGAGATATTGCATCTGGCGGTGTTTATATGGATATCAATGATTTAGTAAAATATGCCAAAGGTTTGCTGGATGCATATAATGGGATAAAATCACCCCTTATTAAAACAGAGACTATAAATGAGATGTTCTCTCTTCAAAGTAAGAATGTCTTGTTTGAATCGAATAAAAAAGGATTAGGTTGGTTTATGTATAAAAATGACTCAGTCTTTGCAGTTACTCATGCAGGCAGTGCCGGATTTTCACATGCTGAAGTATGTCTTATACCTGGAAAAAAAGCAGCTGTTATGATTTTATTGAATTCTGCAGAAGGTGAACCTCTGAGAAAAAGCTTTTGTTTGAATTTTTTAAATAGATATGGATTGAGTATTCCTGACTTAATTCCTCCACACATTATAAAAGAAGTTCACAAAGAACTGAAGCCGATTGTCCTGTCAGACAATATTATGAGGAATCATGCCGGTGATTATGCTAAAGAATTTTCGTATTTAACTATCTCGGTTAAAGACAGTAACTTGATAATGGTCAGAGATAAAAAGCGTTACCTATTAAAAGCCCTGTCTGAAAATGAATTTGTGCCATATGAAATAATTGGGAAAGACAGCATAACTCAAAAAGATGATGAAAGATATTGTTTTTTAGATGTCGGAAAGTATCATATACTGTTCCATAAATTTGGGAACAAAGAATCTCAATTAGGTTACAAACTGAATAAATTTAACACAACATTGTTGGATCAAAAACTTGGATTATACGAACATTATGGATACCAACTGTTAGTCGGCGATACAAAATTTAAAGGAGTTGAATTGTCTTTAGCCGAGGATAGAATATTAATATTGAAATTAATTACCTCAGATGGTGATATACCATTTCCGTTGAATGTAATATCCAATGAGTATTCTATTACCGGCGGCTTAGGCTCAAGACTAGGATTTACTGTAAAATTTATAGAAAATGAAAAATATGATATAGTTGATTTTGGAGGAATAACCTTTCGAAAAACAAAGTAGAATAATAGCAGCTATATCTTGAAAATGACTTGACATTTCCGCCAGCAAAAACCCAACTTAATTTTTTTATTAAACATAAATCCTAATGAATAATTTATTCCGCAGCGCAAAAAACCCTTGCTTAATTTTTATACGTTAAATAGAATTTAATTAAGCAAGGATTTTTGAAGAACAATATTTTTTTAGTCAATCATTTAATCAGTAACATTTTCCTAACCTGATTAAATGAACCGGCCTGGATTCTGTAAAAGTATACTCCGCTGGGTAAATTGGCAGCGTTAAATTCAACTTCGTAGTATCCTGCTGGCTTTTCTTCATTAATTAATGTTTCTACGTCTTTTCCAAGTATATCGAATATTTTGAGTGTTACATAAGATTGTTTTGGTATTGAGTACTTTATTGCTGTTGTTGGATTAAACGGGTTGGGGTAGTTTTGTTCAAGTCTAAATGAAATTGGTTTTATCGTTTCTTCATTAACTCCAGTTACAATTACTTTTGTCGAGTCAGTCCAGTAAGTCCAGCCATCAATCATTATTTCTACCTTAAAATTGAAATAGCCATGGAATAATGTATCTATATAAATTACACGACAAGTTGAGGATGGCCCGACAGTAGCACCAGGATTAATGGGAGGTAGATTTTTAATCGGTGAAAAAATAGTTGAAATCCAAGGATCATTAGATATTAGTCTTAACTTTGCATTCTTTATAGTTGTACTTGTTGATTCATTTTTTATAAATGGCTTAACAGTATAATAGTCAGAGGTGGATTTAATAATTGATATACTATCCAATGCTACCGGTCCTACTGTAGTGAATCGTGAAATATCTGGTGTATTAAAATATTTATTATTTTCGTTATCAATTGTACTAACACTTAATGAGTAAAAATCTTCCGTATTTTGTGGCGGTACATACCCTCCAAAGAATCCATCAGTTGAAAGTATATCTCCATGTAGTCCATCATCAAAAAGATTAATTGAGTCTATTTGAGTCCTGTCTGAATTGGTATAAATCAGATGAGCGGAAAATGGATGATTGTTAATATTTGAAAATGTTGTTCTGAATAAAACAGAATCGGTATTCATTCTTGCATATGATTTATCCATACTAGGCTTATATGAAAATATATTTCCATAAAAATGTGCATATTGCTCCATCTGAGGAATTGGTGGGTTTTCAGTAAAATTAAATGTGCCTGAACTAAAAATTATAGTAGCCCAATTGATAAAAAAATAAAATACCCCATTTCTCTTGTGGATTGCAAAACATCCATGTAGCAGCTCCAAACCATCCGCCGGTGTGTCCCCAAACATTATTAAATGTACTTGGATCTGTATACCATATTAAACCTTGTGTCTCTCCATAAGTATCTTTGAAGCCCATTTGATCTTTCAGCATCATTTCAATTGTAGAATTTTTGAGTATTCGGCTATTCTTAAAAACACCACCATTTACATAAGCTGAAACAAAATTTGCTAATTCAAACTTATTTGTCCTTATTTGACCTATAGGCCAATATGGGAATCCAGTATGACAAGTGGGAACAGGAGGCCGGTACATATATGGTATAGCAATTTTAGTCGTATCTAATCCCGCAAGAAAATAGGATGAATTGTTCATTGAAAGGGGGGTAAATATACTGTCTTTTACATATTCATCAAAAGATTTACCGGATAAATTTTCTACTATTAGTGCTAGTAAACAAGAGCCGGCATTTGCGTAATCATAGTATTTGCCAGGAAGATAATTGTGAAAATTATTTTTACTATAGTCAGATCCTCCCGGAGTAAAATAATTTATTAGGAAAGTATCATAGGGTATTGGAGAATCACCACAAGTCCAATTGTAACCCATGATATCCCAATTATCCTGAATACTGGATGTATGTGTCATTAGCATTTTAATTGTAATTTTATTGTTAGGATAATATGGATTTACAACTTTAAATCCGTTAGGTAAATAATCATTTATATTACCTTCAAGCTCAATCTTCCCATTTTCCCAAAGCTGCATTACAGCTGTTGCCAAAATTGTTTTTGATATTGAACCTATGAGGAAAAACGTTGAATCTTCAACTGGCAGTTGAAATTCTAGATTTCTATAACCGTAATTTTTATTCCATATTACTTTGTTATCTTTAATAATTAAAGAAGCGATACCTGGTATTGATTGAGAATTCTTATAAGCAGTAATAACCGAATCAAGTTTTAATGAATCGAGATTTACATTAATAGCGTTTAATTGATGTATAGTATTTGTTTTCTCCAGATTGTAATTCTTGTAAAATTCAAATTGTGGAAATACATGCACTTGACATATCAACACTATTATTAAAATTAATAGTTTTTTCATTATTCCTCCTGCTACATTTTGATTCAGATAATATGAAAATTAATTTTTTACTTTTTTGAACAGATGAAAAGAATTTTAGCTGAACTTTAAGTCAAAATACGTTTTAGGGAAATGTATATCTCGGATGGAGTGTTATTAGGACAATTTCTTTTAAACCCTAAAAGAAAAATATCTTTGTTTCATTTTATAATTTTCTTTATTTAAAATCAACTATTTTGAAAATTTCCAATTCTGTAAGTTTAAAAATTATATTGCATTTATATGCAAAAAATTTATTGCTTTTTTGATGTATTTTCTACCAGATTTCTATCTTTTTCTTACACATTTCTGTCTTTTTTATAAAAAAGTTAGTTTTTTTATGAATATTGACATTTTGTAAAAAGACGGGCCTTGACTAAGATGAGTCATATCATTTTACGGAGAGATTATCAATTAATCAAAATATTATCATTCCTATCAAAAAAATAATTGCTCGCCTAATCCCCTTCCCCAATCCTCACGCAAATATTTTTTTACCTTATCATTAAGTCCTGAAATAATTTAACCCAATCCGCAGAGCAAAAAAAACCTTGCTTAATTTTTATGGGATAGCTTGTTGGGTAAGCAAGGCTTTTTTAAGAACAATGGTTATAGAATTTTCTTGCCTTTTTTTGAAAAAGAAATTAAATTATATCAACTTAAGTTTTTTCGGGGAGGTATTTGAAAAGAACTTGTTTATCCCTGATTGAAAATTATCAAGATGCCTACATCTATACAAAAATATAGACATTTATAGTGAAAAAGTATATATGTAGGCAGAAAGTGTCTATAGAGAGATATATAAATTGTACTGGTTCAGAGATTTAATAATAAATTATGTGTTATTTACATTAAAGTATAAAATATTATTGTTATGAAACCGCCAGAAAATCAAAATGAAATACTTGGATTATTTAAACAAGGCCCCAGTATTCTTGAAAACGCTTTAGCAGGTTTGAGCGATAACGAGTTGGATTATTCTCCTTCAAATGGCGGTTGGACTATACGGCAGATTGTCCATCATATCGCTGATGGAGACGATCTATGGAAGACATGCATCAAGATTGCATTGGGTAATGAACAAGCTGAATTCACTCTCAAGTGGTACTTAGCGCTCCCGCAGATAGAGTGGGCGAAGCGATGGAGTTATGAAAACCGATCAATTGATGCATCGTTAGCCTTACTCAGAGCAAATAGAGGTCATATACTACAATTGTTAGAATATGCACCTGATGGATGGACCAAGTCTGTCCAATTTCGAGATTCCAATGGAGAAATTGAAGCATTACCGGTGGGTATTGTGATTCAAATCCAAGCAGATCATATTGTACATCATGTTAAACGGATCTTAGCAATTCGTCAAGAGATTTCCAGCACATAACCAGCTTTTCCACCCACCCGAGTTTTCAAAGCGGCATTGTTTTGGTTTACTGGTTTTGTGCAAAAAATAAACATTGCATGTAAGGTTCTATTAAATAAATTAGTTGAAATTATTGGCAGTAGCTTTTCAGTTCGGCATTAGTGTTCTGGGCGGACTGGTGAAAAGTTTAATCATTTTATTATCATCCTATCAAAAAATAATTGCTCGCTCAAATTTACCTGCCTTTTTTGGCAGGCGAGTCTTATCTCGCTCACAACTATTTTTTTTACTCTAATCAGTAAATCTTGAAATAAATTCTCTATTCCGCTGAGGAAAAAAACCTTGCTTAATTTTTATGTAATAGCTAGTGGTTAAGCAAGGCTTTGTATCCAAATGGTGCCCAAAATGGGATTAATTCTGATTAGTTCTGATTAGTTTGGTTAATTTCTAATTTGGGAGATATAAAAAAAGCTTCAAAACGTTTAATTTTGAAGCTTTTCAGTCGGAACGGTGGGATTTGAACCCACGACCACCTGAACCCCATTCAGGTACGCTACCGGGCTGCGCCACGTTCCGTTTTAAAGTTTTGAAAGTAAAAATTCCAGCGTACTCTTAATTTCTTCCAGGTCTTTTCTTAAAGAAGGCCTGTCTTTTTTATTTCCCTTTGTTGGGGCAACTGAAAAAAGATCTACAGGTATTTCTTCCTCTTCAACCTGCTTTTCTTCAACCTTGCCATCATTTAATATATTACGTGCTCCCTCGATAGTATACTTTTTTTCTCTCAATAAATTTTTAATCTGCATAATAAGACTTATATCTTTATTTGTATAAATCCTATTGCCAGCCCTGTTCTTTTGAGGTTTCAGCTGCTCGAATTCAGTCTCCCAATATCTTAAAACATATTGTTCAACATCCGTTATTTTACTTACTTCACTGATCGAATAATATAATTTTTTGATGGAAAGGTCTTTCATAACAAATCCAATTAAACGTTTACAAAAAAAATAGTTATTTGGATTTATAATAGCAAGATAAAATACTTTAAAAGAATCTTATAAATTATTTTCTTTAATAATAATATCTATTAATTCATTTATATCATTAAGTTCAAAATCGGCAGAATGTTCTTTTGTATTAAAAGTGTCTCCGTAACGTGCAAATGCGGTTTTCATTCCAACTTTAGAAGCGCCCACAATATCTCTTTCCACCCAGTCTCCTACCATAATAGCTTCTTCGGGTTTCACTTCTAATCTTTTAAGAATCATCAAAAAAGGTCTGGGATCCGGTTTTCTTACACCGGTTTCGTCAAAAGTGACAACAGCATCAACAATATGATGGAAATTTAGATAAGCTAACCTAAGCCAAGCTTCTTTTACAGGTGCATCTGAAACTATCCCCATCTTAATTCCGAGTTTCAATAACTTGTTTAAAGTGGAATATACATGCGGATAAGGAATTAAAGCAGCTTCCCGGGCACGCCTATATGCAACTATACCGGCAGAGAGGATTTTATAATCTACATGGTTTAGGACACGGTTTAGAAATTCATCGAAAACCTGCTGGTATTCTATCCCTTGTTCTTTATAAATCTCATCGATAACTTTATCTGCGACCTCAGGGGTAATCTCCAGCCCTGCATCCACCATTGCAGGAATAGCTTCTTCGATTGCTCGCCGCTTCATCTTCATAAAATCAACAAGAGTATTATCTAAATCAAATACTACAGCTTTTATCAATTATTTACCTTTCTTCGTTTAATTAGTCTATCAATTAAAAATACGCCGGCGGAATAACTATCTTCTTTAAAACCGGAGATATAACCATCGCAGCCGGAAGCAGTTATAAGAGATTGCCTAAAATTTTCCCTGTTAACCAGATGTGATAAATGTACTTCTACTTTGGGAATTTTCAGCTCGGCTAAAGCATCACGAATAGCTACAGATGTGTGGGCATATCCCCCGGGATTTATTACAATCCCTTCAAATGTTTTTTCTGTATTTTGAATTTTATTTATTATTTCTCCTTCAACATTGGATTGGTAAAATTCAAAATCGAAATTTAAAAACTGGTCTTTAATAAATGATTCCAATTTTTCCAATGAGAAATCACCATATTGAGCTTTATCTCTTTTTCCCAAAAGATTTAAATTAGGACCATTAATAATTAAGATTTTCATTGTGCTTCCGCCATTTCATCAATTATTTCACGAAGCTTTGGAGTTAAATAAATTTTGTCGATCCCCAGCTCTTTTAATGCCATTGAAAGGATCATAACTTTTCTTTGAAGGTTTGCCATTTTATTCACGACAATTACTTTGCTGTCTTTTAAGATGCAATATCCTCCCTTGAAATCCCCTTTTTCAAACCGGACTTCAGCGCCCATCTGTGAAGCTAGATTTTTCAGGTCCTGGATAATCTCTTCAAATTCTTTCTCTTTAATTTTCATAAACCGGTTTTTTCTTTGTTAATGGTTTAAATAATACAAAATAAATTATTGAGAAATAACAAAATAACTCAATCACAGGGAAACTGCTCAAAACTTTAAATCTTTTTATTATTAATTGAATCATTTCCATCGGGTTAAAATTTCCGGATAAAACAAAAGATATAATCTTATAATCAAAACTGCATAAATATAATTCGAAAGGCAAAGTTATAAATACTATTATTGTTATTATGAACAGCCATCCGTTTTCTTTTAAACTTATCCTTGAAATAGTAATAAATAAAAAATATGTAATAATAAAAATTAAATATAAAGCTAAAGTTAAAACGATCAGTGAATTAATATCAGTTAAAACAGCGTGAAGGTTTTGATCGTTAAATATAGGTTTAAGAATAAAATCTTTGGGCTCAAAAAGTTGATAAAATACAATCAGCCTGGCAAAATAAGCCCCCATCCACAAAGAACCGGATAAAGTTGTGAGAAATAAAAATATTTTTGAAGTTTTGTTTAGATTGTCCATAAAGATTTTTTCAAGTCTTCTAAATTATAAAAAAAATATGATTATTGCTTCGATAGATATCGGGACAAATACAATTATACTTTTAATAGCAGAAGTGGATATCAATAATAAAACGATTTCACCTTTATATAATGAACAAAGAATCCCAAGAATTGGAAAAGGGCTAGTTCCCGGGAAACCAATTTCAGACACAAAAGTTGATGAATTATTAATTATTTTGGAAAATTATAATCTGATTATTAAAAGATTTAACTGCAAGAAAATTATAATCACCGCCACAAATGCCTTTAGGATTGCTTCCAATAAAAATAAAATAAAAGAAATACTAAAGGAAAAATTTGATTTTGATATAAATATAGTTTCGGGTAAAGAAGAAGCTGATATAACATTTAATGGTGCCGTTTTTTCTTTTAATGATGACTTAAATAATTTAGTTATTGATATAGGCGGCGGGAGCACGGAAATAATCTATGGAAGTATTAATAAAATTATCTTTAAAAAAAGTTACCAAATAGGAGTAGTAAGTGCAAAAGAGAAATATCTGAGAAACTCTTCACCGGAACAAAACGAAATCAATAGTTATCAAACCGAATTTAAGCAGGCATTCTCAGACTTAAAAGGGATGAATTTTCAGTTTAAGAGAGCTATTGCCATCGCAGGAACTCCAACAACATTGGCTGCTATCAAATTAAATTTAAACGAATACGATGAAGATCTTCTCGAAGGTCACATCCTTAATTATAAAGAAATTGAAAACCTGGTATTAGAATTATCCGCCTTAAAGGAATCTGAGATTCTTCAAAAATATAAATCCGTTGTTAAAGGACGGGAAGATGTGATTTTAAGCGGTTCTATTATTTTATTATATATTATGAAATTACTGGAAATAGATGAAGTTATAGTTAGTACAAAAGGAATCAGATATGGAGCTATCTGTAAAGAATTATTCAATATCTAGTAAGTCAATTATGTGTGTTACAAAAAAAAATTTTTATCCAAAAATTCTGTCAGTCTGAGCCTGTCGAAGACTAAAAACCACTTATAATGTCACACTTCGACAAGCTCAGTGTGACATTAAATTACTTTTTGGTTACCCTCAATTTAAACACTTAAGGATTTGTATTTTGAATAATTGTATTTTCGGGAGAAGGTAAAAGTCCCGGGTAATCGAGAGTGTAGTGCAAACCCCTGCTCTCTTTTCTTAGCTTAGCAGATTTGATTATTACATGTGCGCATGCAATAATATTTCTAAGTTCAAGAATATCTTCAAATACTTTTGTCCGTCTATATAAATTTTCTGTTTCCATAAAAATATTATGGATCCTTCTTTCAGCCCTGTTAAGTCTTAAATTGGATCTTACTATACCCACATAATCCCACATAACCTGTTTGACTTCCTTTAAGCTGTGAGTAATTAATATTTTTTCATCTGCAGAAAGAGTACCTGAGTCATCCCAATCAGGAATATTTGGAATGGTGGAAGAATAATTTTGTAAAAACTCTTTAATATTTATGGATGCACGGTTTGAATATACAACTGCTTCCAGCAAAGAATTACTCGCTAATCGGTTTGCACCGTGCAAACCCGTCATCGAAACTTCGCCGCAGGCATATAATCCTTTAAGAGAAGTTCTCGCAAACTGATCAACCATTACCCCTCCGCAAGCGTAATGAGCAGCCGGCACAACTGGAATAAAATCTTTAGTAATATCAATTTCATATTTTAAACATGTATTATAAATATTCGGAAAGTGTTCAATTATTTCATCTTTGTTTTTATGAGTAATATCAAGATATACAAAATCATCACCACTCTTTTTTAGTTCATTATCAATAGCTCTTGCTACAATATCTCTAGGTGCCAATTCTTTTCTTTTATCATACTTTAGCATAAATCTCTCGCCGCTAACCGTTCTTAATATTCCGCCAAATCCTCTGACTGCTTCGGAGATTAAAAAAGATGGTGTTTGAAATCCTTCGTTTTTATTTTTACTTGTATAAAGCGAGGTCGGATGAAATTGAATAAATTCCATATTGCCCATTCGTGCTCCGCTTCGATAAGCCATTGCCATTCCATCGCCGGTTGCAATTAGAGGGTTTGTAGTGTGCTGGTAAACCTGTCCCAAACCTCCCGTAGCCAGAACTGTCGCTTTTGAAACAATCTTAATAACGTTTTTTGAATCTCCCTCTAAAACATATGCACCCCAGCAGTTTCTATTATGTAAAGGTTCATTTTTTAGTTCAAGAGCGTTATGTTCTGTGATCAAATCTATTGCTAAAGTGTCCTCTATAACTCTTATATTTTCCAATGAATTAACTTTATCAATTAATGCTCTTTCAATTTCCTTCCCGGTTAAATCAGCGGCATGAAGAATACGCGGCATTGAGTGCCCGCCTTCTCGCACCAAATCAAATTTTCCATTCTTTTTAGTAAATTCTGTTCCGACTTTTATCAAATCATTTATTCTATCCGGTCCTTCTTCAACAGTAATTCTTACTGCTTCAGGATCACATAAACCTGCTCCCGCAATTTGTGTATCATGAATATGCTTTTCAAAAGAATCTGCTTGATTCATGACAGAAGCAATACCGCCCTGGGCATAATTAGTATTCGATTCGGTGCTATCCTTCTTTGTTACTAAAATAATATCAGCATATTCGGAAATTTTAAGAGCAGCAAAAAGCCCTGCGATACCGCTCCCTATAATTAATACACCAGTTTTATATTCCATTATTTATAATTCTTTAAAATTTCATGAAAATTATAAAGGAAAAAATCTATATTGCTTTTACCTGCTATAAGCGGAGGGAGGATCCTTAAAACATTTTTACTTGTACAATTTGTTAATACTTTTCTTTCTCTCATTTGTTCGACAACCTTATCCCCTTCGTAAAATAATTCTATTCCAATCATGAACCCTTTACCGCGAACTTCTTTAATATCATTAGGAAATAATTTCTGCAGTTCTTTTAACTGATCGATAAAATAATCACCTAATTCCTTAACACTTCCCATCAGACCATTTTCAAAAACTTCTTCAAGAATTACTTTTCCGGCAGCACAGCTTACAGGATTTCCGCCAAATGTAGTACCATGCTTACCACTTTCAAAAACATGATTAAATTTAGGTGAAGTTAATATTGCTCCCAACGGTAATCCCCCGCCGATTGCTTTTGCTGTAGTAACAATGTCGGGTAAAAAGTTAAAGTAATTATATGAAAATGGTTTTCCCGTCCTTCCAATACCGCTTTGAATTTCATCAACAACAACTGCAAATTTATATTTTTCTCTTAATTCTTTTAAGGTTGAAATAAAGTTATCAGATACAATGTTAACGCCTCCCTCTCCTTGAATAAATTCTAAAAATATAGCTGCTGTATCGTTGCCGGCCTTAGCTTTTAAATCCTCCACATTATTAAAAATAATTTTAGAAATATTCGGCAGGAAAGGTTCAAATCCTTTTTTATATTTTTCTTTTTCGGTTAAAGTTAAAGAGCCATAAGTTCTTCCGTGGAATCCATTTGTTAATGAGAATATTTTTTTATCCGGCCCGGATCTTTTCCTTACCAACTTAATTGCCGCCTCAATTGCTTCCGTTCCGCTATTACATAAAAATATTTTAGACATCCCCGAGTATTTCAGAAGTAATTCTGCAAATTCAATCTGAACATCGGTAATATACTTATTGGATATATGTGCGAATTTAGATACCTGTATACAAACAGCTTCTACTATTTTAGGATTCGCATATCCCAACGCATTAACAGCTAAACCGGAAAAGAAATCCAGGTATTTATTCCCCTTATCATCAAAGAGATGAACACCCTCACCATGAGTAATTTTTATAGGTATCCTCGTATAGGTCGGGAGAAATAATTCTTTCTCTCTATCAAAAATAGAAGCTGTCATAATTTTGTTTTCTTTATCTAAATTATTTTAGGAAATGAATATAAAGTGAAAAATAATAATGAATGGAATATAATTGAAATGATTATCGAATAAATTACATTTTTTGTTTGAGTGTAGTTTGCCATTATTGTTAAAAATAAAGACCAAAGGATCATCAGAAGTTCTAAAATCAGCAATGTATATGAAACAAATTCTTTGAGGTCGAAGGGGGACGGATTTGTTGAGAAAAGGTATCCCCCGAACATTACTAATTCAAGCGGGAATAAAATAATTAGTGCAAATATGTGTGGTATTAATGAATACGCGAAAATAGCGAAATTATCTTTCGTCCTGGTTTCATATCCTAATGTTTTATTAATAATATTTACGATGAACGAAAATATTAGAAGAAAAAGAGTAAAAATTATTATTAAACTTATGTAACCGCCGATAAATTTACTAATGGAAAGAACATGCTGCTTAAAAAAAAGCGAAATGAATACAGAATCGATTTCAAATTTAAGAACAGCAAGAAAAATAAGAAATGTTATAAAATTTTTGTGCTCGGCAAAAATTATAGTTCTAAAACCGCGGGTCGGACTTTCAATTAATCTTGCCAGAACACTCCCTAGATCAACATTGTAGACTCGATCTCTTATATAAGATTTGCAATTTTCACAAATTAATTTGTAAAAAGGATTTTCGGTTTTACAGCTGCTGCAAACAACAGAATTTTTCATCAAAAATTAAATTTTATTCCTAACATTGTCTGATTAGTATGGTAATCTTCATGCACATTAAAATCAAAAAGCTCTGCATCAACATAAGCATCAACTAAATTAAGAACATAAACCAATCCAATATAAATTGAAATAAGATCTCTCTGGTTATGGTAAAAATCCCTTACTGTCTTATACCTTGTATCTAAATTCTGGCTGTATAAATTACCGTAGGTTTTATATCGAACGTTATAAAATCTCCAGCCTAAAACCAGGGCAGCAATTCCGCCCCAGATAATGGGAGCTTTAATATAAGATTCATTATAGATTTGTCCCCATCCGGGAATTAAAGCGCTTCTCAAGACAGCTCCCCAAGGCGATTTTTGCATAACAAAAACGGAATCATTTGGAGAAATTCCTTTAGCAGTATCTTTTGTCTGTGCAAAAAAACATCCGTAAAAAAAAAATAATAGAAATATTATCTTAACTATATGATTTGTCAATGATTTCAAAAAGTTCAAATAAACGTTCAAGTTCTTCATTGGAATAAAATTCTATATGAATTTCTCCCGAACCGTCCTGTTTTTGTTTACAGAATACTTTTGTTCCAAAAGTCTTTCTTAATTTATCTTCCACATCATTTAAATTAGAAACGTGCATTGCTGACGGAGAAGATTTAAAAGTAATTGTTCTTTTAGATTCTTCCGGTGAAGTTAAAAGTTTTTTAACTAGTTTCTCTACTTTTCTTACGGAAAGATTTTGCTCCTTTATCTTTTGCAACACTTCCAGCTGGAAGACTTCATTTGGTAAATTAATAATAGCCCGGGCATGTCCGGAAGATATTTCTTCTTTTATTAAACTTTCCTGTACTTCTTTAGGAAGCTTTAATAATCTTATGGTATTAGCAATCGTGGAGCGGTCTTTTCCAACTTTATCGGCAATTTGTTCCTGTGTTAAATTACATTCTTCCATCAACCTTTTGTAAGCATGACCAATTTCAATCGGGTTAAGTTTTTCCCTTTGTATATTCTCAATTAATGCCATAGCAAGCATTGCTTCCTTGGAATCAACTTTTATTATATATGCAGGTATTTCTTTATACCCGATATCTTTGCAAGCTTTTAATCTTCTCTCACCCGAAATTAATTCGTAATGTTCATGTGAAGTTCTTCGTACGGTTATAGGCTGAATTAACCCATGAGAGAGAATGGATTTTTTTAATTCTTCCTGGGTTTCAGGATCAAAATTACTTCTTGGCTGGAAAGGATTTGGTGATATCTGGTCTACCGAGATTTTTGCGAGCACGTCTAACTGTTTTCCGTCATCATGTTTAATATCGGAATAATTAGTAACGGACTCTTCTTGATTATCAATCCTTTGTTGATTAATCAAAGCATCTAAACCTCGTCCTAAACCTTGCTTTACTTTACTCATAATAAATTGGAGTTATGTGCAATTGAATTTCTTTCCAGCAGTTCTGATGCAAGGGACATATAATTTTTTGAACCTGAAGAGATTGCATCATAAAGAATTATAGGTTTTCCGAAACTTGGTGCTTCCGATATCCTGACATTCCTACTAATAACCGTATTAAATACTTTGTCCCCAAAATATTTTTTAACTTCATCGGCAACTTGATGTGAAAGGCGCAGGCGCGTATCATACATTGTAAGAAGAACTCCTTCAATAGTTAAATTTTTATTGAAATGTTTCTTTACAATATTAATTGTATTTAGTAACTGCCCCAGTCCCTCCAGAGCAAAATATTCACATTGTACCGGTATAATTACTGAATCGGAGGCAGCAAGTGAATTTAATGTAAGAAGTCCTAAAGAAGGCGGACAATCTATAATTATAAAATCATAATTTTCTTTGATAGGGTCAAGTGTATTCCTTAAAACTCCTTCCCTATTTTGTACATTAATTAATTCTATTTCCGCTCCCACAAGATTTATATTTGAAGGGAGCAAATCAAGAAACGGCATATAAGTATTAATAATTACTTCATTTACATCCTTTTTATCAATAAGGACTTCGTAAATAGAAGGAAAATGATTGCTGACATTTATACCGGACGAAGAATTAGCTTGAGGATCAATATCCACTAACAATATTTTCTTTTCTGCCGCAGCTAAAGAAGAAGATAAATTAATAGATGTAGTTGTTTTGCCTACACCTCCCTTTTGATTGGCTACAGAAATAACTTTGGCCATTTAATCCTATTTTTTTATACAAGAAATTATAAAATATTTTTCAAAAATACTTATAAGTACCTTATTTTGAAAATAAATTATAATTCTATTTCTTCGCCAAATCCCATAATTCTGCAGTTTATACCTTTTTCTTCAACTTTTTTCTTAAACTCTTTGGGATCAACGGATATAACATCGAATGTATTATAATGCATTGGTATTACTGTCTTAGGGTTTACAAACTCAACAGCTTTTACGGCATCGGTAATTCCCATTGTATAATTATCACCGATTGGAATAAGCATATAATCAATTGAATTCATTTCACCGATTAATTTCATATCATAAAAGAGACCGGTATCTCCCGTATGATATATTGTTTTTCCGTTGCTTATAATTATTCCTGCCGGTTCCCCTGCATAAGTACCATCGGGAGTTTGAGAGCCATGATGAGCTATAGTAAATTTAACCCTGCCGAAATCAAAATCATAACCTCCGCCAATATGCATGTTGTGTGCTTTAAATCCTTTTGATGCACAATAATCTGCCAGTTCATTTACACAAATAAAGAGCGGTTTTTCTCTCTTTGCAATCTTGAATGAATCTCCCAAATGATCTCCGTGCGCATGAGATAAAATAATATAATCTGCTTTTACATCATCGGATTTTACGGGCGATTTGGGATTGCCATCCAGGAAAGGATCTATCAAGATTATTTTACCGTTGTCGGCTGTTATTTGAAAAGCTGAGTGTGCAAAATATTTTAGTTTCATAATTTTATTTCTCCTTTTTTCAGGAAAGAAGTGAATTAAAATTTTTTAAAGCCTTACTGTGTGTAAATTTCATCAGCTCAAGCTTTAAGGTTGCTTTTAACTCATTCCTTTTCTCTTCAACTTTCTTAAAAACTTTATTAGATATTTTGATTTTTCCATTTGTAATTAATGAATTTATATTAACCTTCAAAACATCCAGATCACGCAGCAGCCCTGATTGATCCTGCAAATGCTCAACCCTTTTGTAAAAAATTGAGAATTTCTTACTGTCAAAACAGTCAACAAATAACTCCATATTATATCTTAAACGCCTTAAAGCAATACGAACATCATGAAGATTTTCAACATTCTCTTCCTGAAAAAATAAATTTATTGCTCCTAAAAGATTATCTAACCTGTTTGATAATATAACTTTTGCAGAATCGCAAAAGGAGATATTACTGCTAAGTTCTTTTATTACCCATTTGCTTTTTGACATTATAATCTGAAGGTATGAAATTTAGAAAATTCTTAAATAGTAACCTTAATTTATATTTCTTTTTTGAAATTTTAAAATTTATTTAGTTAAGTCTTTAATATTTTAAAATATTAGATATTTCATTCTCCGATACTTTATTTAATAAAATATAATTTAAAAATGTAATTTACCTAATATATTTTATTAATGAGAAGAAGCAATGTTATATAAAAATAAAAAAACTGAAGGTACAGTATAGTCAAGTGCGGCTTCATTACAATAATAATCCTGCCGGTTATCATGATAGATAATATTTGTTTGGAACTTATTGAATTTATCGTATTCAATTTTTAAATCGGGAAAAGTCCTTAACCAGGATGATTTTACAGCAGGACCACCAACTACGGCTCCATTTTGCAAGCAGCATAGACTATCTATTTGAGAATGAGCATTTACCGGGTAGACAGTGCCAACACCTACCACAAAGCTCACTCCCCAGTTATTTCGGCCAAGTAAATAATCCCTCTCTGCAGTTGCAATATTCAAATAAGTTGAATCCAAAGTTAAATAATAATACATGATAGCTTTTTGAGCATCACCGGTAAATAATGCAGTTGTTCCCCAAGTATAACCTGATGATAGATAATACACATCATTATTTATTTTTGCTTCTTTATCTTCAAGAATTCTCTTCATTTTATTTTTGCAATATTCAGGATCAATATCCGCTCTTAAACATGATGCGTAAGCAAGAAAATCTGTATTACCCCATCCTATCTCATTACCAGTAAGTTTTTTTAAATTCATTTTTGCATAGTGAAGGTATTCTGTCTTTTTTGTTGCTTTATATAGTTCAGCGGCACCAAGCACCATATCATCGAGCCAGGTGGTTTCATGATAGAAATTAGAAGGGTCGGATAGCTGTGTATATTCATATTTATTTCTATCTGCAAAAAGTCCTTCAGCTCTTTTTAAACATTCATCTGCAAATTTCTTGTCGTATTTATTAAACACTCTATAAGCAATCGATAACGCTGCCGAACTTCTGCCCAAAAGATTTCCACCCCAGCCTTTATGCAAACTTCTAGGATTACCAACAACACCTGTACTATCATCGGTTCCCGGCATTCGCCAATGGTTATGATCTTCCTCTCCACTTACCTGGAAATAATAATTACCATTGGCATAATCCGATGTCATATTTAATATCCAATGTAAACCTATTCGTGCTTCCTCCAATAAGTCAGGAATACCATTTTTGGGTGATACATCTGCCATTGCATTTTTAAAATTATAATTCATAGCGTAATCAGCTGCTGTTATTAATTCTACAGCAGTATAGGAACCGGTTATCATAAATTTTATATAATCGCCTGCATCATGCCAGCCGCCGCCTGCATCTATTGCTGCTTTTGCATCATTCAAGTGGCAGGGTTTGTGAAGAAGCGGGTCTGTATCGCCGCATCTTTGAGAACGGAAAAATTCAAGGACAAGCTGCAATGCATTTTTATATTCATTCAGCGCCCCGATGACAAACGGTTGGGAAAGTGTTCCATCTTCCAATTTAATTTTATAATGTCCTGTAGTTGTAAAATTACTGAAATCGCATGGGAAGTTATATTTGAATGGAGTGTTTTTATTTCCGCGGTCTGCTGAAATTATTCCAGTATAAAATACTTTATCAGGATTATTTTTATCCACTAAATAAAAAGGTTTTCCTTCAAGATTTTTCTGCGATCCCACAATAGCAATTTTTTGATCGTGTTTGAGATATCCAACCTGATTACACCTGATATAGCTAGTCTTAATTAAATCCTGTGCTTTTAAATTAAGATCGGGGCTAACAAGAAAAATTATTAGCAAATAAGTAATTATATTAATAAAGATAAATCTCTTTTTCATAATCAGTTCCTTATTTCAATTAGTTATTCTTTGTAATAATAATTTTTGAACTGTTCGGTATAGACCTGTATTGAATAAAAGCCTTACTACTTTCTTTTTGCACTTTAACATCGGATCTATTTTCACCTTGCTGAATCCTAACCGATTGCCATGATTCCGGTACAATAGTTTTTAAGGTAATCGGAAGGTCGTAAACATCTTGGTTTAGAGTATTAGATAGATTAACCGTAACTTTCCCGGAACGGGATTCGGATTTTACTTTAGTGTTCATTCTTTCACGGATATATTTATAAGCATCCTGAAAGGTTGCTACCCAGAGATGCTTCTCTTTAGCTTTTATGTAGTCGAAATATTTTTCATACTTTTCCTTAGGGATAGCTTCCCACCCGATGCCTTCTACACCATGAAAAACAAGTACCAGCCACGCATCATCTTTAATTGTTGTATCAATCCATTCCTCCATTTTATCAGTCGGAGTATTCGTAACAGGTCCTCTTTGCCATTGAACATATTCCTCATCTTTAGATATTGGTTCTCCCGGTTCGCCGCGCAGTATTTCCTTGATGAATTTATCCTGGAGATCATTCCGAACAAACGGAAACTCCGGATAAACATAACTCAGTACTCTTTTATCGTCAATACCATAAGGGCATTCAACAGAAAGAACACGTTTAATGCTGAGGTGATCTTCAATATCCTTACTGCATTTTTCAATTTCATATAAAATATTGGCTTTATCCATAACCGGCATATATGGATGCGAAACGGTATGGTCGGCAATTTCATGCCCCTCTTTATAGGCTTTGCGCAGGATATTCCATGAAATTTGATAGCTTTCTCCAGGTTCATTTTTTATATTTTTAATTTTACAATTGTGCCCGCTTTCTCTCAATCTATAAAAAGCATCATCAATAATAGAATAAACTTCCTGGTAATTACCATTTTCATACTGTTCACCTACAGCAGCCGACATATCAGAAAAATTTTTTATTTCATTATAATTACCAGTTTGAGCTAAATAATATATAGCAGAACATCGTTCAAATAAATTATTTTTATTTGTGGGAACTGTTTTGCTTTCATTTATTATATCCTGGATGGGTCGTCCAATAAAAGTGGGCTGATATTTTGATCCCGGAATTCCCCCGGTAATAATGAAGAAGGTTGCATGAAATTCTCTTTCATTCAGTAAAGGTATTGCGATGCGAAATTGATTTATAGAACCATCATCAAATGTAAGAGTTACACAGCCGTCTTTTCCATCCTGCCATTTTAATATGGATGTTTGTGCAATAACTTTTGTTGTAAAAAGAATATACAGCCAAAAAACAACCAATAATATAAATGACTTAATTTTCATCATTATTACCTCTTATATCTATTTGCATTCATTTAAACCAAAATTAAATTCATAAAAAGATACTTATTACAAGGAAAGCTAAATCAGACTCAACTATCCATATACTGTTTAATTTTCTACTTATTAGTAAAACTCTTCTTATTGCCTATCAATCCAATACACTCAATAAGCGGCGGATATTTTAATAAATCGGTTCTGCTCCAGGTTGTAAAAAGATGCCCAAGCATATTAGGATTTCTCTGTTCATTGCTGTATTCAATTAACGCTTTAGCGGCATCAGCATTCTTCCAGCTTGCAGGTAATACACGGAAACCTTTTCTAAGAAAGAAAGGAATTGATGAATAGCCGTCCATTTTTTCATAATGCCATGGACATAAAATTATATCTTTAGGGATCATGTCAATAGCAGATGCAGTTCCGTTCATTGAAGATTCCCATTCACCGAAATTAAATTTGGTTCCATCAATAAGGCGATCAGCCCACATCAGCATTTCTACTCCGCGTTCTTTTACAAGATGGTAATAAATATCATTAACTGCTTTAGCAAAAAGTTTACCTGGATCTTTTCCTTTTGTAGATGGCGACTGTTCAGATCCTAATAGATAGACTTCGTCCATTCCCACATGTAATGCATTTGCCTGAAAAGCATCAATTATTTCGTTCATTAATGAAAATACTATTTTATAAACTTCGGGATTAGTAACATCCCACTCGCGGCAATAAATATCTTTATTTCTAGGAAAAGCACCAGGGGTAAGATCGAATTGGGGATATTTTATTAATAAAGGGTAAGTCTCTTCAGCCCAGGATTGATGTCCTACACTTTGAAATTCCGGGATAAGTTCTATATTATTTTCCGTGCAAATACTTGCAAATTTCCGGGCACCTTCTTTAGTTATTTGTTCTTTCCCGTTTCGTAATTCAGGATGTGATTGAAAATGAAAATTATAATCAACTTCAAGAATTATTATATTAATACCTATGCTGTCAAGTTTTGGAACAATAGCACCCAATTCCGCAAGATCACTATCATTACTATAACCCAAAAGGTGAACCCCTCTCCATTTCTCACCGGGTTGCGGCCCAACAGTTACTTCATTTACCGATGAGCAACCGATAAGTGAAGAAAGAATAAGAAAGAATATTACCCGGTATAATTTCATATGAACCTCAGTTTAAATTTTAATTTAATTTTAACAATAAATAATTTACTCCACATTTGGAGATAAATTCATTTTCAATGAACCGATAGGAACATAAACGGCACTGATTATTAATTCAGCATCATTCAGATTAGTTGGAGGCTTGCCTCCATAAAGCCAAAAATTAATATGAAGTCTTTCATTTCCAACCGGAGGATTTTTATTCTCTGAATAAGTCCATTGGTTTATAAGTGAATCAGGAGACAGTAAAGAACGGTAATGCCCGCGATAGCTTTGAAAAGAAATGCTATCACTGCTCCAAATTATTTTATGAGTAGAATAATTTCCATTTAAGTTTAAAGCAAAACTATCCTGGTTGCTATTATTATAGGGTGGCGGCTGTACAGTATACCATCCATCCACACTGGCGGGATCTTCCCATTTAGAGAACTCTATATCTATTTCTCTTCTATCATTTTCATAAAGAAACAAACCGACAACAATTTCAGGATCGTAGTTTTCAACATTGCTTGCAACATAAAACATGTATTCACCATATCCGAAAGATTGTTGTGCATATACTTCGGAGCAATACCAACTATCTCCAATCCTTCTTATTTTCAAATGCAGCTGCCCCAGTGAATCTACCCAGACACTATTTGAACTATCCGACCAGTTATTTGGACCGGGACCACCGCCGCCGCTTCTTACTGTCCATTTAATGCCCGTAAATTTAATAGTAGTTTGTGGAAAAGAATAATCGCCGTAAATGAGAACAAAGCAACTACAAATCAATAGCCAAAAAAAGTACTTTGTAAACATTTTACACACTTGAGTTTCCCATAATATTTTCATTTGATCTTTACTATTCTTACTTTTTATTATTAATATCTGCTTTTATAAATGTTTATTTCAATTTCTTATATCATTTATAAATTTGATTTGATCATTTGAATTTAATTCTCCGTCATATGGTAATAATTCCCAGGTTTCCGTTAATGAAATAGTTTCCCCCGGAACCAGTGTTTTATATTCGCCATGAACTTCCAGTTCAAGCAGCCTGTCACCATCTTTTTCATTAATATCGTTGTACAATTCAACCAGCCCATGCTGCGGATAGATGAGATTTTTATCCAGCTTTTTAAAACGGATCAACAGCATTTGTCCTTTGCTGAAGCCGGCTATAAAACTATTACCCGGATATAAATGAACTTCCTGTACCTGTTCCGTTTTCGGATTAACAGGAATCGAAGGATTGAAAGTAAAATATCCATCTATAATCTTATACGGTGTTGGTTCACTTGTTTTACTTTCACCGTAAACGAGTTTCAATATTCCGTTTTTACCTAACGGCACATATGCTTTTGCAAAACCATCAAGCCGGGTTAGCATCCATAAATCATGACTTATATTTTCATTCCTGATATTTTCTGCAGTACTTTTAACTGTAACAATACCTGAACTGTTTATTGAAATTTCTTTGTACAACTGTACCCCACTTATAGGACTTTTAGGTCCAACCATTTTAACTGATGTATCACTTTTGCTGATAATTTTATTTTTACCATAAATTAAATATGGATCAGGAGGCCAGTCTGCTTTAGAATTATTCCTGTCCATGTTTAAAGATTGATGAGTCCACCACTCGCTTTGAGGACCAACCCAGGTTATATGCCCATTAAAAGCTTTAAAGTCACTAAAAGCTGAAATCTTAGGCTTCTGCTTTTCGGGATTTTGCCATAATTTTTTGTCGGATTTTAAGATATTATTAAAACCCGGTTTTTTTAGAAGAACAATACGTCCGCCTACTTCCGGCAATATTCCCACTTCAATATTTTTGTTACTCAGTGTTATTAAGCTGCTGCTGCTTTGTGCGTAATCCGCGTAAAACAATGCGGTAATTAATATAATCAAAGTATTGATATTTAATTTGCTAAGTCTCATTGCTTCTCTTTTAATATCTTATCGGCACCAAGTACAAGAAACATAAAATTAGTTGCACCTCCGCCTACGACATATTCGGTTTGCTGCCATAAATAGGGCCACTTTTTTAATTCAGGCAGATCAGGTCTTACAAGATTGGTTCCTGAAATATCACCACCGGGAATAAAAGACCAATCTGCCATATTAAATCCATAAGCGATGATTTGTGAATTTGTTCCGACATTGGAAACAAATGAAGCTGTATTCTCGCCAGGGTGACAACCTAATATAAAATTCAAAGCATTTAACATTGGTTCGACCGAAAAGAGATCCGGCCAGGCTTTGTGAAGGAAATAATGCCGGAGCCCGAATTCTTGAATACCCCATCCGGCGCCCCAGATTTCGGGATGATACGGAACTCCGAACGGATTTTCTTTTGAGGCTTTGTCGATCCTATCTTTGACATTCAAGATTTCCTTATTTATTGTTGTTACAAATTTTTCGTCATGAATCAGCGGCATAATCCTTCCGAGCGACCAGCCAACTTCATAAATATGATCAACAATATCCGGCAGCATTTTTACCAGTTCATTTTTGTATTCTTCTTTTCCGGTTGTAAGAATCAGCTCCACAAGCACTTCGATTTTTCTTCCCGCGATTCGTTTTCCTTTTGTCTGGTGATATTTTTTCCATACTTTTTCAGCTGTGTTTATACATTCGCGCGATAAACTATCATTGTATCCTTTAAGCACACGGGATGCAGCAGCCAAGCCTGTAACACCATAAATCTGCCAGCCAGGATTATTATCTGTAAAAACAATCCTATCATCAAGATCTTTAACAAATTCCTTTGGCGTATTCCTATTGTTTTGCACATAAAAATATTTATCATATTTATTTGAGATATGGTCGTACCAAAAACCTTCGTATTTTTTCGGCAGATTTCCTGTATAAACTTTGTTATCAGTCATTTCTCCTGCTTCACCGAGTAATACATACTGTCTTAAGATCGGACAAATAATCCCCCGGTAAAATTGTCCCAGATTTTTATATCCGCCGAGAACAGTCAGCAAGCCATGCTCTATCTGTTGCAGAATATCGGATTTACCATCGGGATGATGAATTTCAACAATTCTCTCATCTTCATTTATAAGCGCCTGATCATAGTCCTTTAGTTTAAATTCTTCATAAGCATAAGCCAGTGTTAGAATTGTTCCGATTTGCGACTCAAACCTTAGGTCATAATCCCCTGCATCGTGCCACCCGCCTTTATCTAATCCCTTTACATGTTGTAATGGCTTAAAGCCGGGAAGGATTTTTCCTTGTGCATAAACATCAAAATGATTGATGTTTTCAGGAGCTATTAAAGCATCATCAAGATGACAGTAGTCATGCCATACCCTGTATTTTTCAAATACCTTCACATGACACATTTGAGCCGGAAGGAAATAATCAATTGTCGGCTGCCAGACACCGGTCTTAAAAACATCTTTCCCAATCTTAAACGGATCGGAAATTTTTTTACCAAATTGAACGAAATACATACCGGGTTCTTCAACCATAGAGAAATCAGCTTTTAAATACCGGTATCTCAAAAAATTACCCGCGTCAATTGCCTTGACTGAAAGAGCTGTTTCAAAACCACCTTGAGGAATTATTTTATTTATCTTAACTTCTTCGTTGGAAGTGTCTCTTTTATCCAATTCTATAACCGCAATTTTTGTTTGCTTTGGATAATACCCAACTTCTGAAGTATGTATTACAGGACTATACATCCACTCTTTAACAACATTTGGCTTAACAAGCCATTCAATCGCATCTTTAGTTGCACCATCAGGAACGAGCGACCTTACGATGAACCATCCGTTGTTATGTTTTACCCTTCCATCCAGCAACTGTAGAATTCCACCTTTATTTGTAATAGTAATCCTCTTGTATTCATCCTCCGGCGCAACTACCAAGATTTTTCCTTCAGCCATTGGGATTGCTTCTATTTCGCCGTCAGCTTCCTGCTCAACCGGCGTGTTAGCATATCTTGGGAATACTCCCGATTGATTATCAATTAAATAGGTTTTACCGAATAAATCACCCGGATATAATTCCAGGTTAAATCCGACCTTCCCAACCCATTCCGGGGGGAGAGGCTTGTCCAGATCTACAATTATATGAAACATATCGCTATCAGCAATAACTCTTATATGGTAGGTTAATTCAAAATCAGGATATATTATCGGCTGATCTTCCGTTAGCTCCCTGGTAGAATCGGGAAATTTTAAGGTCACTCTAATTTCCTCTTTATCTTTTAATATCTCTTTTTTTAATAAAAGCGGGTAAGGCTGCCATTGTCCCGGGGTTCTTGCTAATGTAAGATCACCGTCTGCTGCGACCCTTGTGTCATGTTGAATAATGGTTATTCCTCCTTGATGCCCTTCAGGATAAATATCGTTATGTACCATAACGGTAAGTCCGGGCGCTTCAAAATATCCATCCTTATTAATTTTTAATTCCTGGCTCCATAAATTTTTGCATGCGGTTATTATAAACAGAAAACAAAGAATAAATATCAGTATCTGTTTTATCATATTAATAATCTCCAAAAAAATTTTTAGTTGATATTAAAATGCAGTTTAGCTACAAGTGAATTATTATTATTTTCCATTGCAAAAAATGATGCGTTAATCGGTCCGAGAGGACGCAACACGATTCCTTTTGTTCTTCCATCGAGCATCCGCTGAAGAACAGGTTGAGAAATAGTAATTAGATTTTTGCTTCCCTTCCTATCATTTACATTAATATCGATTATCATTTGAGTATTTATAACATTTGTTAAAACCTCACCACTGCATAAAGAATTCAATGTTACAGATTCCTGATTCCATTCAGGATCGCCGCCGAGTATTTCAGTTACCCTAACCATTCCAAAATCTTTTCTATTATCCTGCGCTCTTTCTGCTGAATAAGTCGATAGTTCAAGCAGCCCGGAACCGTTAACTTTTTTGCCTTTAAACTTTTCTAAATCCCAGCGCATAATAGCATATTGCGAACTATTGACAGTTAATAAATAAACTTTCCCAGATTTATCGTTCACATGCCATTCATTAAATTTTTCTTCAGGATATTTTAAGTCAATCATTGCATCCTGTAAAACGGGGATATGATATTTAAAAGTCCCAACATGTGGAATCGGAGGTCGATATGGAATTGGATTTCCTAAATCCGGACCGGTAGAATCAACATTTACTATATCAGCCTTATAGTAATCAATATCAACACGATATTTTCCAAGTCCCCAATCCATAAGCGCAAGCTGAGCAAATATATGATCACCTTGAGGAACTGAGAAATGCGGAATGGTCAAACTTATCCTATGATAATTATTTGTATCGGGAATATCATATTCCATTAGATTGGAATGGTAATCTGTTGTGCTTTCTGTGTTTAAGCTGAGATTTACACGACGAGGTGCATGACTGCAGCGAATTCGGGCTTCAACTCTTACTCCGTAATTAGGCTGTTTTAATAGATTTAAATTAAAGTCATTAGAAATGCAGTGTATAATATATGCCCACCAGATACCGAGTTTATCAGTTGTAGCATCAACATAAATTGAAGCATAGTCACCTTTCTGCTTGAAATCCATAGTTGCGGTTCCATCTCCTGCAACAAACCCCCAGCCGTTCATTCCAGTTGTATCATACTCCATCGGTTTATTAAAGTTATCAATAAATTGTGCATACGAATATCCGGCTATTAAAAAAATTATAATTATAAAAGGGACTAAAATGCTATAAACAATTTTGTTAGAATTCATATAATATCCAGGTTTGAAAAAAAACAAAAATTACTTAACAGTTTTATCCAAAGGCATTTTTAAACTATCATAAAGTTCTTTTCTTCCGGCTTTATCGTCTACTAATATTTCTCTTGCATACTTTGCAACTTGTTTAGCAACTGACCGAGGCACTACAATAACACCATCTCCATCTGCCACAATAATATCGCTGGGACAAACGAGTACACCGCCAATTACTACGGGACGATTAACAGATTCCAATTCATTTCTTCCTGGCCTAATGCCGCGTCCTTTTTGGCGAGAGTACAATGGAACTTTTTCTATAGCTATTTCATCATTATCTCTTGAGCATGCATCCGTGACAATTCCAACTGCACCATCCTTATGCCATTGAAGTATATTATACGAACCGATACTCCCAATGTCCTTTTCCTCGGCATCATCTATCGCAATAATAGTTCCTGGCTTAATCAATTTTGAAAATACTTCACTGGAATATTTATCATAAAAATTACCCTGCCAATCATTAAAATCTTCTCCGGGTTTCGGTCGATCGATTTTTTGTGTCGGAACATACCGGGCTGTTACCGCGATTCCACTAATGTGATGTGATAAATCTTTTAAATCTTTCCAGACAGGCTGGATGGCAGGATCAACAAGGCCTGTGCCCGGTAAACCGACCATGTCCATACCGTCAGAAACATCTGCAACACGAAGCCCTTTAAATAGTTCTAATATCTCCGAATCCTCTTCCGGTGAATATGTTCTTGTTTCTATAAAGTTTTTCCCCTTGGCAAGCCCGGCTTTATCTGAGTCCTGTGAAAAGATAAATGATGCCGGAAGAATTAAAAAACACAAAAAGTAATAAATTAGATTTTTCATGACAGGGTTCCTTATTGTTTATTAATAAAGAAGATCTTTCAATTGCTTGTTATTTGCCCGGGATAATTAAGCCCCTTATAAAGTGTATTAAGCAAATGCGATTGATAATCTGATGTATATTCCCAGAACATTGCACCTTTAAGATTGTGTTCATTAATATATTTACATTTAGCCTGTAACGATTCTTCATCATCATAAGTAATAAATATTTTCTCATCTTCGTTAAATAAATAGGGAGCACAGGAAGTTGAATCCCAGTAACGTACAAAGCCGTTCTTATTTACTAAATTCGGCTCAATATTTTTGAATGAACCACGAATATGCTTTCTTGTCTGACCGCCCGGCTCATAAAGTCCATGGAAATCCGAAGAAGTTACCTGCCATACATGTCCGTAAAAGGGTACTCCAAGTACAATCTTTTGCGGCGGAACACCTGCCGCGATATAATTTTGAACCATTGCATCGGCTGAGCTATGATTCGGATCCCGGGGATTGGTAAAAAGCGGGGCATTAAGCCCGGCAATAGAATCGGCATCGGGTTCACAAAAATCATAAGCCATAACATTTACAAAGTCTACGTATTTTTGAACTTTATTCATCTCCGTATTTGCGAGGTAATCATCAAATGCACCTGTTGCAGCAGTTAACCAATAATGCTTTCCATCTTTTCCTATTTCATCAAGTGCGCTTCGCAATTCTTTAACAAGGTTAGTGAAATTTTCTTTATCATCAGGGCGGAATACATTCCCATAACCTATCAAGTTTGGAAACTCCCAATCAATGTCGATACCATCGAGATTATTTTTCTTAATAAATTCTACGGCACTATTAATAAATTTTGAACGGCTCCCCTTAGTAAAGCACATATCAGAAAATCCGCCTGACCAGGTCCATCCTCCAACTGATATTAATATTTTAAGATCGGGATTTCTTGTTTTAGCTTGATTTAGAACTTTAAAATTCTCGGCATCGTTCTTAAAACCCTGTGCGATCTTACCATCTTTTATATTTGCAAATGCATAATTGATATGAGTTAATTTTTCTACTGCTATATCATTTTCATTAAGAAGGCTGTCACGCGGAAATAGGTATCCCACAATATATTTTTCATGTTCGGTGTTTTGTTTTATTGAATTCGAACCGGAACAAGAAATAATTATTATACTTAAAAATGCAGCAGTAAAAATTCGCCACATAACACCTCCAAATTTTTTACCAATAAAATCAATTTATTCTGTGTTTAGTCACCAGCCGAAACAGCCATTAAAAACCATGAATCATGCGGGAGCCATTGTTCTGTCCAGCGCCAATCATAATCTTTGCCTGTTACCGAATAAGGGATATCAAAATCAATATCATGTTCGTTATTTAACCCTGCAGTTATACCGTTGGAAATTCCGCCGGGTATATTGGTATATTGATAGCTTCCGAAAAACATATATTCAGGATTATTGTGCCCTACACCATAAAGCATACAGACATCAAAAGGATTTAGTCCAAGAATCCAGTCAAGTTGATCATTTGCATAATTTTCAAGCTTTTTTGTAAAGTCTTTATCAGAGTTAAAGTAAGGAATTGCCAGCCTTGCAGCGCAAGCGAGTGATGCTAAACGTGCATCTTCACCCTGCCACCAGGGTTCTGTTTCGGTATCATGCGGAAAGAAAAAGCTGCTGTTACGTTTTCCGTCTTTATGCTGAACCAGCTGCCGCGCATATCCAAAAGCGTTTGGCACTTCGGAAGTTATCGAAAGGTTAAATTCAAGCGATTTTTTAACAGCATCTAATACTTTTTGCCTGGTATTATTATCACAAATATGAAGATAGTAAATCAAAGAAACGATAGGAAATCCTTCATCCGAAGCATGGAAAAAGGGACGGTCGCCGTCATCGGCTCTCCAATAGTTAGTATAATTTTTCCATGATACTAATCTATCCAAAAGACTTACAGCTCTTTTATCCGCAGCTTTTTTGTATATATTTTTTTTTGTCGCTTTATATAACTCCGTAGCTGCTGCTAATGCGCAATAATCATCAATAATATTTTCTTTACCGTCATTAGTTAATAATAAATTATTTGATTCCAAATATTGGAATGCATCTTCAGCATATTTAAGATAAACATTAGAAGGAAAATCGCCGTAAACATTTAATTGAGAAGCCATAGCCAAAGAAGCAATTGCAATTCCCCCACCCTCACGGTAGCAAACTTCATATAAAAATTTTTTATTTATACCTTTAGCTAAAGCAGCAGGAGCAATAGTATCACTTTTTCCCATCTTGATCCTAAAGCCAGTCATTGCCGGAGCTAATCGACGGTCTTCAGGTTTTTTACCTGGACCTGGCGCTGAAACAGACCTATAAAACGATCCTTTGGGGTTCTTTACTCTAACAAGGTAATCGGCTCCATACAAAATTTCATCGATCATTCTTTTTTTGAACTGAGTAAAATTATCGTCATTCCTTTTATTCAACATTTCATAGCTTTTGCATAAACTATAAATTACCATCTGAATTTGCTGCGGAACAAAAAAAGATGTGAATGATAAATGTGATAAATGTTTCCCGTAATCACCTGTCGCGTCCTGCCAGCCGCCATGAACATCGATAGTATCTTTTCTTCCTTCAGCAAAAGTCATTTTCCTGTCGGCTTTTTCATTTTGCCCAACACACCGTTGCTCTTTAAAATAAGAAACAATATCTGAAATGGTATGCCTTTCAAGAATATTTTTTTGTATCAAGAATGGAAATGAATGTACCACTCCCCTTTCGGTTTCACATTCGATATAAAATTTCCCTTCCTGGTTCATTGAAGAAAAATTGATTGTCCAAAAATACCAGTTTTTCCACTGGTCTATTTTACCGACTTCAATTGGTTTTACTGTAGCTGCTTTTTTATCATCATTGTAAAATCTTATATAACAATTTTTAATTTCATCAGCTTGATATGCTTCAATAACAGCTTTTTTAGAACCTTCCAATTCATAGCCTAAATGATTTGTTAAAATTTTTATTTTCTGTCCGAAAATTTGGGAAACAGAAAAAGTTAAGCAAAGTATTAACAGGATATTTTTCATTTAAATTACCTTTACTCAGTAATTATCAGCACTTTAATTTGTTATAACCTTAATCGCAATCCCTTCTCACTTAAATAACCTGCGAGCCACGTCATTGAAAAAGCAATAAAAACCGCACGTAAAAGACCGGTAATGAATGATTCCCCGAACCATGAATAAATATCAAACCCGTTAAATGCTAAAGCAGAAAGTGCAAAAAGTTCAACGACAAGTGGTGCTAGGATGTATGCGAACAATGGATTTTTACCGGCAGGCTCTATTATCTTAAACCAAGAGCTAAAATTTTTCATATCAACAAGCCAATAGACAGCTATCCATATCCATATAGTGAAGGTTGAACTGAGCAAACACCATGGTACAGTTCCAAGGTTTTTACTAATAATAAACATTTTGTCAAATTTATTTAATTGATGTAGAAACAACCCGGCAATTAGCAAAAAAATACTGAGTCCGAATGCCCATTTCAGAATTTTTGTATGAACAAGATTCTTAAGATTTTCGCGAAGCTGATTTCCAAGTATAGCACCTGTAAGGATAATAGCCGTATGTGAACCCAATGTATAACTGACATTCATAAAATTTTCAATGAAAGGAAAATTATCCAGTAAACCGGCTTCAACAGCCATATAAAAGCAATAGAGTAAAACCACACCGCCTAATAATCCAACCTGGTTTTTCCTAAGGGGTATATAAAACAGACATGCACCAAGATATCCCCATCCAATAAGTCCGAGAATACCCCACCAGTATGGGCGCATTTGAATTAATGCGGTTTGATGTTCTCCTTTGAATAAGAAAAATAATATAATTAGTCCACCGGCAGCAATATATTTTATCCATTTCCTTGATAAAAAATAATCGGGATTATTGTTTCTATTCCAGATAATTATGACAAATACATACATCAGAATTATCCATAAATGAGGATTAAGAATCCCCTGATCCGAAATGCGATCTCCATTTACCATATAGACCCCAAGCAAAAGAAGCCCAGTGACACGTATTAATATATGTTTCCAAATGGAAAGTTGACTTTCACCCTTTTCTATTCTACGACCAATGGAAAAAGGAATAGACATACCCACAATAAATAAAAAGCCAGGGAAAACCCAATCGACAAAGGTCATACCGTCATGCATTGTAGGAGCGTGCTTCATCCACGCAGGAACATTTACAACACCTGCAAGATCATTAACAAAAATCATTACCATGATTGTAAATCCCCGGACAATATCTATCGATTTGATTCTACCTGTTTTTATTTTTTGAATATCCATATTTGATCTGATAATTTCAGCTTCTATTAAAGTGCTGTTTCCCACAAGTTATATTTTATTTGAGCAACTGCTCTTGTTTGAATAGAATCTCTTCCGGTTATATAATCTAATACTCCAGATTCTCCGGTCGCTTCATTGACTCTAATCCAGCTTCAGAAATTAATTCCCTATATGTTATCAGCCTAACATTGTTTTTTAAGACAGCATCTTCAAAAGTATGAGAGCATAGAGCATTTAACTCCCCTTGCCTATGTTGACTTACACGGTATGGATCGTCAGGATTGTTCATATCAACAAGAGCACTCATTTCACCGGTTTCCATACCGAGGTGAATCACCACAAGGTTTATTTCATCCTTCTTGAGATTATTAATAATTTCCATTAAACGGCTGAATTTTTTTTCAGGAGGAGTATCCCAAAGAGTATGATAATTTTCATTAAAGTACCTTGATATTCCCAAATGATATTCTTTGTCAAGTTTTTCAACTATAGCTTTTAATTCGGGTGTTGAAACAGCAGTAGTCATGTGAGCATCTAGGTAATCAATTCGCAGACCGGAATTAATTGCTCTTTCAATCTGAGCTCTCAGTTCAGTTTCAACTTCCTTTAAATTATAACCGCATTTGGCAAAATCTTCTTCGGATTCATAAAAATAGCCGTCGCTGTCTACAAGGCTTGGGACCGCAGATCTTCCTGCTACCGGTCCCCATTTATAATTTTTCCATTCCGAATTCAAAACTAAATGAATACCTACAGAAATTTGAGGATTGTCCTTTAAAATCTCTACTGCTTCTTTATACCACGGGCAAGTAAACATTACCGAGGTAGAAAATGGTATTCCAGTTTCAATTAATTTTTTAACTGCCATATTAACTGTGTGACACATTCCAATATCATCGCAGCGTATTAAAAGTTTCGTTTGAGCATTTACTTTTGATGTTAGTAAGTTTGTTGTGGTAAGTATAAATATCATAAAAAATATAAAAGGATAATTTTTCTTCATTATTTTAAAGGCCTATTTTATTTTTAAAATGAAATCTCTAACACAATTTTTCTCTATTCAATAAATCACAATATTTGAATTACCTCTATCCAGTATTTAAGAAGAAATCTCCCGGATTATTGTTTTACATTCAAATGTTCTAATGTTCTGTATTCTGAGTTCTAGTTATTTGAATTTTTCAGCCAAAGAATTGCGAAGTTCTTGAATCAGAAATGAAAATCAGAACAATAAAAAATACTATGGTTGAAATTACCCCACACTCCCCCTCTCCTCACTAAGGAGAGGGGGTGAGATTAAGCTTAAATAAATATTACGCTGAAAAAAATTATTTCATGAGAGTCATTTTTATAACTTTAACATTAGCATCTTGTTTAAGAACAAGGAAATAAATTCCACTTGCTTGTTCAGCCATATTTAAATTAAAATCATGGGCACCGGAAGACATAACCTGATTATTAATAATGGTCTTTACCTTTTGTCCTAACATATTATATACACTTAAATTAACTTCACCTGTTTTAACTAAATTAAAATTAACTTTCGTAGAAGGATTAAAAGGATTAGGATAATTTTGTTTTAATGAAAATTCTTTTGGCATATTACTGTTGTTAGTAGTTTCAACACCGGTAAGTCCGGCCTCATATTGTTGCAATTCATCAGGATACCATTGTAAACTTCCTACATGATAACCATCTGTTGAGGTAAAACTTGCAGAATATGAGAAATCTTCGGGTAATGGCCATTGCAGATATGCCCAATGCTGTACATTCCAATCAGGGTTATCGGGGAATAAAGAAGAATCAGGATCCCAACCCCAGAAACCAAATGTACCGTTATCCCTGTCATTGTACATTTGAGCAATCATATCACTGGTACCGCCAAAATTTACAAATCCGGGATCTGCTTCTACATTATTTTCATTAACAAAGTTTGGATAATTTGTTTTATCACCAAACATTTGCAGAGCCCGGGAACTCAGCCAGGGAATTCTTACAATAGAATCAGCATATGCTGTCCAGTAATCATGTACACCTTGGGACCAGAAATAGACATTATTTTTTACCACTAAAATTCTATCTTTTTCATCCAAAATATGAGGTAACTGCGATCCCGGTAAATTAGATGGAAGAGTATCAACTTGTATAACTCCAGCCTGCACATGATCACCACCACCGCTCATTATATCTTCTAATCTTGAACCATAACAGCCAACGTTATAAAAAATATTATTTGTAAATGTAGAATTAAGATGAGCTGCTACGTCGGTTGTAAAATTTTGTACTATGTTGACCATAGTATTATGGTCGAATAAAATGTATTTCCACGGTGTGAGTGGTTCAATATTTAAGACGGAACCTTGAATACCAAAAAAAGTATTGTTTCTTGCTATACATGTATCTGCACTGCCTGCACTACCTTCAAAGAAAAATGGGACCCATTCGTCTCCACCAAAAGGTGAACCATTTCTAACTTCACATCTATTAAAAATTAATGTTGTATGCTCTATCCCGTCTGCCTCAATCATTCCCCAGCCGATAAGTTCAAAATAGCAATTGTCACATTCTATTCTAAGATTATCTTTCTGCAAAACGATTGCATTTCCCCATGAATATTCACCATCAACAGTTATTGTACTCATGGCAATATTTTTACATGTTACATTTGCAAAAGCATATATAACAGGTTCTTCAGGAACCTCTCCCGCATCATCTTTCGTAACTAGAAATTTTGGAGGTTTTGTCTCATCTGTAGTTCCCGGTTCATCTGCTATAAGAGTAATTGGATTATTAAAGACGGCACCTTGATTATAGAAATAAGTCTTGCCCCTTTCTAACTTATAAATATCGTGTTTTTGCTGACCTGCCTCGTTTGTATCTACAACAACATATTTAATCAATGCATTAATAATCGGGTTCCCATCCGCATCATTTGCAGGAACATCCATAACACTTTGACAAATTACCAGACCACTAAAGGTAAAAGTCAAAATTAGTGATAGTAGTACTTTTTTCATCTTGCTACCTCCATTTAAGTTTAATGAATTGTACATTTTAATTAATTAGCATTAATTATTTAATCCTGTAATATTCATTTGAAATTAAAATTCATATTTAAATCCTAAGCTGCCGCTCATTCCATAATATTCTTTATTTGTCATATATCCGGTACCAACATTGTAATCGCTTTCTATTACTTTAGAAATATTGTTCAAATTGCCGTAAATCTGCAGACCTTCAATTGGCAATTTTTGTGAAACTGCTAGATCAAAAAGTGAAAAGCCGCTAGTAAAACCTCTCAATTCCGGACGCCAGTCGTTTTGTGAAAAGATTTGCGATTTATATTGCATAGAGGTTCGTATTGAAAATCCCTCGTAGTCATATCCGAGTGTAATGTTTAAAATGTTGTCAGGCTGAAATAATAATGGAGCAGAATAAGATGAATCTCTATTTCCGACTACCTTTTCCCTGTTTCCGAAAGGTGAGGGAACTATTTGTATAATAGGTACGGTCCTGGGATATTTGGTATTAGAATATGTGTATGTATAGTTGATATCAAAGACAATATTCTTTAGAAAACCTGGTAAATACCATAAATTTGATTGCCACTCAACTTCTATACCTCTAACATTTACATCATTGGGATTGTTGATGTAACTCGCAATCGGTTTACCTACAAATCTAATCGGATCCTGTCCGGTCAAACTCTGCAATAGCCCGTATTTTTCAACTGCCATTGAATCACTGATTATTATTTCACTTTGTGAGAAAACCAAGTCTTTGATTTTTTTCGAAAATAAACCTATAGTAAATAAACCGATCTTATTTCCATAAAATGAGAAATAAAGATCATAATTTTCAGATTTTGCGGATTTCAGATTCGGGTTGCTGTAATCAATACCATCCATATATATATTCCATGAGGGAAGGAATTCATTATAATCCGGGCGGGCTAATGTTTGTGTATAGCTTAAACGAACGTCAAACCAATCAACCGGTTTATATTTAAGGTGAATCATAGGAAGGACAAAATCATTTTTTCTGGTGACAGTCGTATCATAATAAACATAACCCTTACCTACCGCAATTTGAAGATTTTCATTTCCTCTTATCCCGTTATACCTGGTTTCTTCATGTTCATATCTAACTCCAGGTATAAAAGTAATCTCTTTACCTATTGTAATTGTCGGCATAAGATACCCAGCAGAATATTCTTCCTGCCCGTTATAATCATTCATTCTGCTGGTATGAAAATTTGGGGTAAACTTTTGAGGCGTTGTTGAACCGGCATAATCAATACCAAGATAACTTTCCAAATAATTTATAACATCTTCGCCCAAGCCTAAATTAGGAACCCTTTCAATATTAAATTCACCTTTGAGAAAATCGCCGGGATTATAGCCATTATCAATAAAAGGTAGATAAGGAAATTTACCGGATATATAGTATTGTTTCATGTATGGATATTTAGTTAAAAGTGCATTTGTAACAATACCGCTGGGATCTGAAAAAATATTCAGGTATAATGTATTATAGTTATAATTCCTATCTTTGTGTTTAAATTCGCCACCAGTCTTTAATTTTATATTAACTGCATCAGATAATCCATAGCTCCAATTCAGATCTAAGTGGGCGGCAAATTCTTCTTCTTTAGTTAATACATTAGAATCGTTAAATGGACCAAGATAAATTGCAGATGTATCATTCTTCATAAAACTTGGAATTTGTTCAGGTGTAGCAGTTTTTGAAACTGGTCTCGCAAGCGGTGTAGCTTCTAAACCTCCGAAGCTAAGTTCCCGAGGTGTTTGATCTTTTGAATAGGAATAACTCAGACCGGTTTGAATATTAAAATTTCCAATTGAATGCTCCAATCTTATCTGATCCATTAACACAGTAGTATTGGCATCAGCATCATTTATGCGTTGACTTCTACTAGTTTCACTGGTAAATAAACCATTACTGTTTTCGTATCGGGATATTGTTTTATGGTTTATCCTGCTAATCATATTACTCATTAAGATGCTTGTTGAAGGAGTTTTATAATCAAGTACTAATGAACCTCCATAACGGTTTAATGTTCTGCTTATGTCTTCAATATTTAACGAATTGACTACCGCTAAATAATCTTCTCGAAGAAAATAATAGCCAGCACTTACAGTATTGGAACTTCTGTTCCTCTTTTCAACATCTACGTTTAATGAAATTCCGAGTAAATCATTAAATACTCTCCGGCTTGTTTGACCAACTAATCTGTAATCCTGGTATTCATTTCTTAATCCATTATATCCTCCCTCAGCAATCAAGCTATATGAAGGTTCGGCATACGGAGCTCCTTTAGTTAAAAAATTAACCGTACCACCTAATTGATCGGCTTCTTGGTCAGCCAATGCAGATTTTGTTACTTCTATACCACCTAGCATATAGGGAGATATCATACTAAGGTCTGTACTTCTATTGTCGGGGTCTGTTGCCGCAAGATCAACACCGTCGATCTGTATCTTATTATATTTAGGAGCTAAACCACGTATTACTACCTTATTTCCCTCTCCACCTTCTCTCAATAATGAAACACCGGGTAGTCTTCCTACAGCTTCTGCAGCATTTGCTTCGGGTAGCTCCTGAATTTTATCGGATGATACTATATTGGTTATAGCATCAGAATTTATTTGCTGATTTATTGCTGCCATCTGCCCTTGACGCTGTGAAGTAACAACCACAGCCTCTCCTTTGATGACATCCGATTCCATTGCAAAATTTATTTCAATAGTATTCTCAGATGTTATCTCTAAAGGTACATCCTGCTGTTTATATCCGATATATGTTGCACGCAATGTATATGATCCAAATGGTACATTAGTAATTCTATATTTGCCGTTTAAATCTGTAGAACTGCCAAAACTTGTTCCGATAATAATTATATTTGCTCCCCAAAGAGCTTCCCCTGATTTTGCATCTTTCACAGTTCCTATAATAATTGCTTTTGGTGCGGCAGGCAAATCTGAACTAATTATTCCAAGAATCAAAAAGAAAAATGTGATAAATAAAGTAATTTTATTATCCATTGCTTATTCTCCTTAAAATCTTAAGAACTAATCAAAGATAAATATTTGTAAATCTCTTAATATGTGAACGATAACAGTTACCGGTAACACACTATGATAAAATTTTACGATATTTTATTGTTTTTAATATCTTTAATTTTATATTTCTCTAAGTTGATTCTCGCACAATTAATTCTGTTTTAAGCATTATTCTTACTGGGCTCTTTTTTATTTTTTTGATTAATGCTAATAATGCTTCTGAGGATGTTTTTCCGATTTCGTACATTGGTTGTTTTACTGTAGTAAGTGCGGGTTTAGAAAATTCACCTATCTCAATATTATCAAAGCCCACAATAGCTATATCTTTAGGAACAGACAATTTATATTTTTTAATTTGTTCGATAACACCTAAAGCCATATAATCATCCGAGCAAAATATAGCCGTTGGTCTGTCTTTTAAGTCCAATAATTTTTTCGAATTTTCATGAGCCGTTACTCTATTAAAATCCCCATAAATTATATATTCTTCCCTTATTGGGAGTTTGTATTTTTTTAATATATTCTTGTAACCTTTCATCCTATCCCTTGCATTTACTTCATCCATCGAACCGGCTACAAAAGCTATTTTTCTATGCCCTTTGTAATAAAGATGCTCTACTGCTAATTCAGCACCTTTAATATTTTCTGAATCCACAAAATTATAATTATCACCAAACTTTCTATAATTAACCATAACATAAGGGAAACCTGATTTTGCAAGTTCGGATAAATGAGGATCATCAGTTTTTGCTTTTAATAAAATCAATCCATCAAACAATTTGCTTCTTACAAAATTCAAGTAATCTCCTTCATCATCTCTAGAATGATTTACCGGAATAAGCATTATACGATAATTATTTTTCTGTGCAACATCTGTAACACCGCTTAAAATTTGAGCAATATAATTATCAAGAAATAATTTTTCTGTTTTAGGAATTACAACACCTATTGTGGTAGTTCTCTGGCTGGATAAACTGCGGGCAATAAGATTAGGATGATAATTCAACTCTTTCATTATACTTTTTATTTTTTCCGCAGTATCGAATGCGACAGGACCACTGTTATTCAGCACTCGCGAAACAGTCATTCGAGATACTTTTGCTTTCTTTGCAATATCGGCTATGGTAACATTCAATTTTAAATTACTTCCGATTCTTTTAACTTTTTCCTATGATTTTCATAATAAAGAGCCGCTGCTCCCAAGATAGAAACTTGCTCAAGATTACTTTTTACAATTTTTAACTTCTTAACAGAATTTTGATAGGGAAATTTATTTAGAACTTTTTCCATAGATTTCCTAAAATAATTAAAAGCTATACTAACAGAACCGCCAAGTATAATTATTTCCGGATCTACGGCAAAAATGATTGCGGAAATGGCATTCCCGATATTGGTACCGAATTCATCAAAAGTTTGGATTGAATCTTCATCACCTTTTTCTGCTCTGTAAAAAATTTCTTTACCGGTTGTCTTTAAATTCTTCTCGAAATATTTACCGCTGCAATAATCTTCATAAACACCGTCTTTATAAGGAAGCATTCCGAATTCTCCGGCACCGCAGTTAGCACCGCAATATAATTTTCCGTTTGTATATAACCCGGCACCCAAACCGGTTCCAATAATTAATCCAACTATATTCTTATAATTTTTTCCTGCACCAAAGTATTTTTCACCGGCAACAAAACAATTAGCATCATTATTAATATATGTTGGAACTTTAAATTCTTCTTCCAAAATTTTCTTTAGTTTTACTTCTTTAAATGAAGGGATATTCTGTACATCATAAACAATTCCCTTTTTAACATCCACCACACTTGGAACACCAACGCCAATCCCCAAGACAGAATCGTTAAAAATTTTGTAAATAGAAGTAATAATTTCATCGAGGACTACTTGTTCAGATCCAATCGAAGATATTTGCTGAGAATAAAGATCTACTATATTATTATTATTAACTTTGCCGACTCTAATATTTGTCCCACCGAGATCTACACCAATAATAGATTTATCTGCCATTTTTCCTTTCACTAGTTATTTTAATTATTAATTTCAACATTAACTTTTTCAAAAATGGTTTCATTTTTTATAAGCGGATTTGCCCAGAAACTTACACTTAAAATATAACCCAGCGTGATAAAAATGAAAAGCATTCCAAACCTTAATCCTATTATATCTGCCAGAGATCCGATAATTAATGGCACAATTGCACCTCCAATTATTCCAGTACATAAAATTCCGGAAAAAGAACCGTGATGTTTATCGACAGAATTTAGGGCTAATGAAAAAACCACCGACCACATTACCGAAAGAAAAAAACCTGCGGCCGGGAAAAAATATAAAGGGACATTACCTTCTGAAAATAATGCGATTGCTAAAGAAATCATGGCAGCAATAGCAAATATTCTTAAAACTAATTTACTATCAAAAAGTTTTAGTAAAATTAACCCTAACACGCAGCCGACGGTTAGTAATCCCCAGTAATATGAAACTGTATCGGCTCCTGTTGTTTGAGGATCAAATCCATGATATCTTGATAAAAATTCGGAAATCCAATTAGCAATTCCTTGCTCTGTTCCTACATAAGCGAAAATTCCGATAAAAAATAATATTACTGTTTTATTTTTTAATAATTCTTTTATCGTTTTCCATGCGCCTGTTCTTTCATCTTCCTTAAGTTCCACTTTAGGTAATTTTATTACTGCTATAACAATAACCATTAAGACCGAGATAAGAGCAAAGATCCAGTATAAAGATACCCATGGAAGCCCTTGAGGGATAAGATTTGAAAGTGACGATAAAAGGATATTATTATTTGTATGCCCGCTTTCCAAATTTTTTACAAGATAAGAATAAAGCTGCGGACTAAGGAATGACGCTCCTCCAAAAAACAATTGGGCAAAAACAGAATTAAAAGCAAAATGTTCTTCTCCTCCCGCGGTTCTTAAAAGCGGATTAATTGCCACCTGAAGCATTGCCATACCAAAACCAATTAAAAATAAAGATACGATTGCAATGCTATAAACTGGTATTAAGGCAAATAAAAATGCGCCAACAGCAGCAATTAAAAAAGCCGCTACCATAATCTTCTTTTCATTATATTTTTCAAGAAGCATTCCTGCAGGTATGGACATTATATAGGCGATAAAAAATGCAAAAGGAAGGAAGGCAACCATAAAATAACTTAGAGAAAAACTCTTGATTATATCAGGTATTAGGGGTCCTATAATATTTGTGAGAAATGATATTACAAAAAAAATGATAAATATAAGACCTACAAGGAAATAGTTTCTTTTCATTTTTTTACTTTATAGTTTTTTGTTAATATTCCATCCGTTAATAATTAGCCGTGGTTTTTTATTTAACAGATTTTTAAATATTCCTTTAATTGTTTTCTTTGAATGGGGTAAAATAGAAATATAATTATCACTCCAATATATCGGGAGAAACGATTGTTTGGTTTTTTCATCAACAACTTTTAACTCAATAAAGAAAGCAATTTTATCCGAAACATTTTCAAGAGTAACTTCAACATTTTCTTTATCATCACCGGTATTAAACTTTTCTTTATAATTAATTGCGGCAGTCGGTAAATCATTTATATCTTGTAGATTTGCATAGGCTTTCATTGGTGTATAGAACCATTTAGAATTTTTAAAATCCAGGCTGTCTTCTTTTGCCGATATCCAGTAAAAATTACTGCTAATTAAATTATTTGAAGCATCTTTCAATTCTAAATTGATAAAAAATAAACTTGATGTATCTTTTAATTCAGGTAAATCAATTACTTTTTTTGAACTATTTTCATCAACTGAAATTTCTTTCGCTTTCTCATAAATTAGTTTTGAATCGGCATTTAATATTTTAACATTTGCTTTTATACCGTCAAAGTTCTTGAAGTAATCATTTACAACATAGATATTTTTATCTTTATAATTGTAGACTATATTAAGTGGTTGACAACCTTTCATGGCACCATAGAAAGCCCCATTGGGCATTAAGTAATAATCAAACAATTGCCAATACATTTCAGGCCATGCTGAATTAAACATCCATTGAATAACCCCGGTAGAATTGAATTTATTCACCCCAAATGCTTCAAACATTGGACGCATAGCTTCATAATTTGACATTTGACACTTCATAGCAAATTCTTCTAAAGAGGAAGCTTTCCCGTATCTATTATTAAAAATATTGATAAACTTGTCTAAACTATTAAATTCGTTTCTTCCGCAATGATAATCCCATATACTGTCAATAGGCCATAAATCTTTATCGAACATCATTTTCTTCAAACTTTCAATAGGCGGAACCTGTGGCCCCGGACCAGTTTCAGTATTAAAGCCATAAGCCCCGCCATGTGATGTATCAGTGTACCAGTATAGAGGAGGTTCGTAAGCATAAGGGCCAAGCATTTTTACTCTTGACTCTTCATAAATGTTATCTATATTTTCTTCTTTGCTAATTTCAATCCACGCAGTGGATATTAACCTTGGACGTGTAGGATCTGACTTATTTAAATAGGAGGTCAATTTTTCCATTAATTCCGGATTCGGATATTTATCGCTCCCCAAAGCCCAAACAAAAATGCTGGGATGATTTCTTAACCATATTACCTGCTGGTTAAATTCTAACGATAAGAGATCAATATCTTTTGGTGATGAGATACAGGAATATTTAGTTTCTTCCCTTCCGCAATATCCTTTCCAATCCCACTGGCAACTCCAACCAATCATTATTAAAATTCCATTTTCATCGGCGGCATTAAATAAAGTTTCATCCCTTCCCCAAAAACCTTCACATCTTAAAGCATTTAAATTCATATGTTTTGCATATTTAACCTGTTCTATTACTTTTTCATCGCTGTCATTCAGCGTTAAATCATCAACCCAGCCAGCACCCTTAATAATAATTTTCTTTCCATTAATTTTATAACCCCTGTAGCCGTTTTCATTGATATAATCTTCGACTTCACGAATTCCAAACCTTATATTCTGTTCATCTGAAATTTTATCATCAACATTAACTTGTATAGACAAAGTATATAGATATTGAGCACCCAGATTATTTGGCCACCATAAATGCGGGTCTGATATTTTTAAACTTGCATCATCATCAGGAGTTATAATAAATTCTGATTCACTTTTAGGCTGAAGCAAAACCGATTTAGAAAATTCTCTATCTTTATCAAAAGAACCTTTAACTAAGGCTTTAATTTTTTTATCTGAAAAATTTCTCAGATTTCCGGAAATAGTTAATTCGGCTTCTTTTAGAATTTTTATATTGATCTTAGTTTTAACAAAAATATTATCTAAAGATACTATTCCGGTTTTCTTTAGTTTAACTCCACGCCAAAGCCCCATATTATTATCCGGAGGAGATGGATTCCAATCAACAAATCCAAGGGTAAAGTCTCCCCATTTAGGCGGAAATATTTCAATAGCAACGGCATTATTTCCTTTTATGATGTAAGGTGTTATATCAAAATTGAATCTACCGAATACCCCTTCTATTTTGTCGTATCCTGCAACTTTTCTTCCATTTATCCACAAATCGGCTTTATAATTTACACCTTCCAAAGTAAGCTGGTAATCAATATTTATAGTTTCATCTATATTAAATTCTTTTTTATACCACCATGGTTTTTGAAAGGGCTCTTTAGAAATTCCAGATAAATTTTCACCAAAATAAGGATTTTGATAAACACCATTTTCTACCAACGCAGCAAAAACAGTTTTAGGAATATCGGTTTGATAAGATCCATTTATTTTAAAACCAGGTGTAGAGATTTTGCTGCCAATGGAATTTGTCTTTTCGGAAGAGAAAATTGTCCAGTCTTTTTCAAAGGATGTTTCAGAACTGCTTTCAGCGTTCAAAGACGAAAGGCTTATAATAAGAAATGGAATTAATATCCAGATTTTCGGAGTGAGTTCGATAATAAATTCTTGCATGGCTTTTAAAATTTATGTTATCGATAACTGTTACCGGTAACATAAAAATTCATTTTTTAAAAAGCAAGTAAAAAATTACTTAAAAAATATTTTTTTGTTTCTTATTTAATTTTAACGAGGAGATTGATATTTTAAAAATGTTATTAATACTCCCTTTTCTATTTAATAAACGATGATGGTCATCATAATCTTTTTAATCACAACAGCAGTGGCATCATCTTTCCATTTCTTTCCTGTCCCGAAATCATGAGCTTCTTGAAGAATCAGAGTAAGAATTTCTTGGGTGTTTTTGTCTCTATTTTGTATTATTATTTTTTTCAAACGATCAAGATTGAATTCCTCACCTTTACCGTTTAATCTTTCAATTATTCCATCACTGAACAAAACTAGAATACTTCAAAAAGATCACTTTTCACTTATATATTGTTCTATTCTCCCTTTCAGCCCTTTTACAACCGGGGTTTTCAATGCCGAAGATAATCTTTCTTTCAATTTATCTTTAGAAAGACCCCTGGACAATTTTCCATTTTCAGCAATCGATATGCTCCCCGTTTCCTCGGAAACTATAACACTAATTACATCTGCCTGTTCCGAAATCCCCAAACCTGCTCTATGCCTCATACCGAGAGATTCACCATCAACTATGGTTGAAGCTGAAAGAGGTAAAGTACATCTTGCTGCTTCAATAATATTATTTTTTACAATTACCGCTCCATCATGCAAAGGAGAACGGGGATAAAATATCGAACGTAGAAGAGATGCACTTAATTTTGCATTTAATTGTTCACCGGTTTCTATAAATGTTCTAATACCTGTAGATTTAATTATTATCATTAATGCACCATGCTGATGCTGGGATAATTCAAAAGCTGCTTCGGTTATGATTGCAGCTGATTCGGGTGCTTCCGATCTTACAAAAACTCTTACAAAAGGATTTCTTCCTACAAATACAAGTAAGCGCCTAATCTCCGGCTGAAATAATATTAAAAATGCAATAACCCAAAAATCGGATATTAATTTAAGAAGCCAGCTTAATACTCTAAAATCAGCAGCACGGGAAATAAATGAAAGTAAGAGCACTATCATTAATCCAATAAATATTTGGGATGCAATTGTTCCTTTTAACAGCGTGTAAAGCTTATATATAATAAACGCAACTATTGAAATATCTATTAGATCGACAAAAGTTACATTTAAAAATCCTATCTGGAAAATATCAAACATATAACAACGATTAAAAATTATTTAATAATTCACAAACCTGTTTTCCATACTTAACATTATGTGTTCTAATTATTCTTGCTCCGTTTTTTATGGCTATCGATTCTGTAATTGCTGTAGCTGTATCTCGTTCTGTAATATCCAGATTTAGTGTTTTTCCTAAAAAAGATTTACGTGATGCACCAACAACAATAGGATAACCGAGACTTTTGAAATCTTCAAGCCTCGTTAAAATTTCAAAATTGTCCTGGATTCTTTTTCCGAACCCTATCCCGGGATCAATAAAAATATTTTTTATACCAAGGTTTTCTGCAGCTTTAATTCTTTCAAGTAAAAAATCATATATCTCTTCAACAACATTTTCATAATGCGGATTTTGCTGCATGTTTTTGGGAGTTCCTTTAATATGCATTAAAATGATTCCCGGAACACCCGGATATTCCTTTACAACTTTTAACATCTCTTCATCAAAAGTAGCTCCGCTTATATCATTAACAATAACAGCACCATGTTTAAGAGCTTCTTCCGCAACTTTACTTTTAGTAGTATCAATTGAAATTAAAGTTCCTGGTTGAGAGGAAAGAATTTTGTCAATCACAGGAATTACTCTTTCCAGTTCCTCGTCTTCACTAACAATTTCTGATCCCGGCCGGGTAGATTCACCTCCAATATCAATAATGTCTGCTCCATCGTCTATCATCTCCAAACCATGATTTACAGCATCATCTAAATTTATATAGAGCCCGCCGTCGGAAAATGAATCGGGAGTAACATTTAAAATTCCCATTACATAACTTTGATTAAAAATAAATTCCCTATCTTTAATAGAATATGAATTTAAATTATAATTCAAATAATTATAAAGCACTTGTCCTACTGCATCTTTTAATTTGCCTGCCGGAAAATTATTAAAGATATTTTTTATTTCAGATGTGCTTCCATTAAAGAAGAAAATATTTGAAGAATCACTTTTGATAATCCAATATTTTTTATCTTCCTGGATATTGCTTTCTAATAGTTTAAAATCGGCTTCCGATAATTCTCTTAATTCCAAAAGATAGTTATTCGGATCAAATAAAAATAGATTGGAATTAATTATACCGGAATATTTCTGAAAAACTTCCCTTGATGATAAATGAATTATTTGAGCTATCAAAAGTTTATCCTGGTTTTTAATATCTATCGAGCTTGAACTTTTCACCGAGATAAAGTTTCCTAACCTCTTCATCTTCAGCTAGTTCCATTGCACCGCCTGATTTAAAGATCACTCCATTAATTAATATATAAGCTTTATCTACAATTGATAATGTCTCATGCACATTATGATCGGTAATTAAAACTCCAATCCCCCTGTTTTTTAGATTAGCTACTATATTCATAATATCTTCGACAGCAATGGGATCAACCCCGGCAAACGGTTCATCCAGAAGAATAAACTTAGGATCGGTTGCAAGTGCACGGGCTATTTCAGTCCTGCGCCTTTCGCCGCCGCTTAACTGGAAACCGTAACTATTTCTTATGTTCGAGATAGTTAAATCTTCCAGCAATCTGTCACATTTTTCTTTTCTTTCATTTGAATTAAGTTTTGTCATTTCCAGAACAGCTAATAAATTATCTTCCACGGTAAGTCTTCTAAATATTGATGCTTCCTGTGGTAAATACCCGATTCCCATCTTTGCACGTTTATACATTGGAATTGAAGTAATTTCATTATCATCCAAATATACTTTTCCTTTATTGGGTTTAATCATACCCACAATCATATAAAAAGTAGTAGTTTTGCCTGCCCCGTTGGGTCCCAATAACCCGACTATTTCGCCAGTTGAGACTTCAATAGTTGCTTTATTAACAACTGTTCTTTTTTTATAAACCTTTACCAGGTCTTCGCTTCTTAATGTTGATTTCATATTTTAAAAATAAGTTATAGGCAGGAGTAATTCCATACAATGAAAATTATTTAATTTTTAATTATGTGATATTAAATATATAAGAGATTTTCTATCAATTATTATCTAATTGAACAAGCAATTCCATTTTTGACGGCCGATTATTATAAAATACATAATTAGGAAGTGTAAAAGACAATTCTTTTCCTTCGACTTTATTCTCCGGGTAGTACTCACTATTTGGAGTACCATATAATTTTACCACACTAACTTTTCTATCTTCAAAATCAATTACTGCGGATTCCGATGATGATTTTGTTAACCCGTTTGGTGTATGATCTTCAAACAAATAATATATGCTGTGAACATCTTCGTAAACTTCTGTCTTGCTAATATCACCTTCCGTAAACTCAACTTCAATCCTGTTACCGGAAAGCTGGTTAAATCTGTTGGAAAAAGAAGAATCTTGCGATAGCAAAAATGCTTTTTTATCTACATCCAAAAGTCTTATCCTATTATCTCTTATAAATATAGTAATAGAATCTCCTGTTAATTGTGAATTTCCGTACCAAAGTATCGGCTGTTTGGCTTCATCATTTACTTTCTTAGTAATTATCTTTTGGTCTTCCCTGTAATAAATTGTTAAATCATTTATAGATGCAAATTTATCTCTTACAATTCTAACTGAATCGGTTGCTTTAAAAATATTTGATGTATCCCTAAAAGCTTCCATTTTTTTAGATTTAATTATTAGAGTGTCTAATTTATATGTTCCGGACAATGGTTGTGCTGGATTAACTGCTGTATTGTTTAAACTGTCAACTCTGCCGGTATAAATTGTATCAACTTGAATTAAGAGAGGATTTAAATTCACCAGTGTATAATCACTTTTTGCATAATCTTCAAGATGGTCACCATAAATTACAACATTATTCTTTGAATTTTTTATTTTAACATTTTTATAAGCGAAAGTAATTCTTGTATTTCTAAAATGTTCAAGGCTGTCAGCAGTAATTACGCTTTCAATATTTATGATCTTTACATTTCCAACAGCGATCATTCTATCTTCATCTTTAAAATAAGTTAAAGCATTTGAAGTTAATGTAGTAACCGTGTCATTTAACTTAACATTGTGCCGAAAGTAAGCTTTATCCAATCTAAAAAAATACTCACCTGTATCTGCAGATAAAATAACTTTTTTATCATCCAATGTAACACCGGAATTACTTTCTGCTTTTCTTTCATCACCGTAGTAAAATCCTCTATCAGTAGTAATAGTTACACTATCCTGAGTTACAATTACATTTCCGATTAATTCTGCATCGTTCTTTGAAATAAACTGGATTGCATGCTCACATGTTACCCTAATGTTGCCTTGAGTAAGAACGACATCTCCAAACACCTCCCTAATTGTTTCTCCATCAACAGTTTTGCCAATCATTTTTTTCCCAATTACAGTGATTAAGTTATCATCCTGCTGGGCAAAATATCTACCTGTGAATAAAACAAAAATTATAAAAATGTATAAGGTATTTTTAATCATATGAGATGATACTAAAATAAATACAATAAAGCTGCATTACTAAAATGCATGAATGCATGGTTGCATTATCTTGTATGTATCCATGCTTAACATACAATCATGCTTCTTAAAAATAAATGTAAACTTATTAAGCTGTTCAAAACAAAAAAAATATTTTAGAGTGAATCTCTCCTCGTAACATATGTAATACTATAAATCACGTAATTTTTTAAGTTCTGATCAGATTCAAAACCGAATCCCTGTATTTTTTCTTTCGGAGATAAAATTGTTACAAATTTATCGGAAACAATTTTTTTATCTTTGTTTCTCCACATTAATTCATCTGTCTTTAAAGTGGTGCCGCTGTCACTCACAACTACCACACTATCGAAAGCATATAAATCGTTGGTTGCGTCATTTACCTTACCGCGTTTTGCCGTTAATATGGTAGATATTGAATCTTCATCATTATAAAAATCAACAGTAATATTGCTGTCCAACAAAGTTTCTTTTGTGTTTTCATATACTCTTAAATGCCCGGCTTTAAGAACAGCTTTGGTTTTACCAGAATCGGTGAAGAAAACTGTTGAATTCCAGCTCTCCTGTGACGGCAATTCTGTACCTTTAATAGAGGTGTCAATAGAAGGTTTTACTTTTTCTTCAGAACATGCTGATATTATTAATGCAAGGATAAATAAGATTGAAGCTGTCCTCATCGCGGGCTTAATCCCAAATTAATAAGATCATGAAGATGAATTATTCCCAATGGTCTATTGCTTTCATCCGTAATAATTAGTGAAGTGATTTTATAATTTTCCATTTGCTGCAAAGCAAATGAAGCCAGGTAATTTTCTTTAATGACTTTCGGTTTTACCGTCATAATATCTTTTGCCGTTAAGTCTTTTATATCGAGAGTTCTTTCAAGCAAACGCCTTAAATCTCCATCAGTAATTATCCCGGCTAAAGTTCCATCATTATTAATTACACAGGTTGCGCCTAATCTTTTAGAAGTGATTTCCAAGATTGTATCCTTTAAAGATGAATCTTGCTTAACAATAGGGATCTTATTCCCTTTGATCATGATTTCTTTTATTTCAAGTGAAAGCCTTTTACCAAGGCTCCCGCCGGGATGAAGAAAAGCGAAATCTTCCGCAGTAAAATTTCTTTTTTGAAGAAGCGCAACCGATAAAGCATCGCCCATTGCAAGAGTTGCAGTTGTTGAAGCTGTTGGCGTTAAATCATGAGGACAGGCTTCCTCTTTAACATCAATATTTAAAAAGATATCACATTCCTGACCGAGCTTGGAATCTTTTGAACCAGCCATTGCAATCAATTTTACTTTTAGTCTTTTAAACATCGGGATAAGATTTGAAATCTCCTGTGTATTGCCGCTTTTTGATATAAGGATTACTACATCATCTTTTCGTACCATTCCCAAATCGCCATGTAGAGCATCGGTTGGATGAAGATAGATTGCTGCCGTACCGGTAGAGTTTAAAGTAGCAACAATTTTTCTTGCTATTAAGCCTGATTTACCCATCCCGGTTAAGACTACTCTTCCTTTGCATTCAGCCATTACTTCGATAGCTTTAACGAATTCTTCATTTATACTTGAAGACAAATTGGTAACAGCCTCTGCTTCGATGCGGATTACTTCTTTCCCTTTTTCTATAATTTCTTCTTTAGTCAAAATTTATCCTTTTCTAAAAAAATTAAATAATTTTGTTTTCTTTCTTTGAGGTCTTGCTGTCATTAAATCTTCTTTAATGTCAAGCTTCCTTAAATATTTATTATATGTTATAAAAGTATTTCTTAAATCAATGTCGGTATAATTACTCATATTCCCCATACCTTGTTCAAAGAACAGGTTAGGTTTTAATGCAATTTTAGGATCACGTATATTTCTTAGAATCATTAATTGGTTATAAAAATTTGATAAAGGGATTAAATAATTTATACCGGAACTGAATTCATATAACCAGATTCTCTTTTCTTCCGATGAAATTACTAAAGTATATTTACCCGGAACAACTACAATTTCCCTTACATTCGATTTTCCCTTTGGAGATTTTTGTCCCGGGATCCATTCAGAATAATTCCACCTTTTTATCTCTGTATTATTAAAAAGATTTTCATATTCTCCTGGTGAAATATCGAATTCAATTTTATCATCAATTTCTTCATTAATGCTTATTTCTATTTTCCCTTCATTATAAATAATAGACCCTGCAGCAAAAATAGAAGACGATGCATCCTGAACAGTGAATTTATCCTCCTTATTTCCAAGGACTAAATTTGTCTCACCGAATCTTCCGAATCCGATTACAAATTTATTATTTATTTTATCCCTGTACATTTTATACCCGGGTTTACCGGAAGGAAGTATAGAAAACAATAATTTTTTTTCTATCTCTTTTAATGTACGGGGAAAATTCTCCATCTTAATAACAAATAATATTTATTTTTACGATTCATTGCTCGCGCCTGGTTCAAGTTCAAGAGTAAGTGCAAGAGCAAGTTCAAGTTTCTTGCACTTGAACTTGAACTTACACTTGCACTCAATACCCTTTCACTATTTTATCAATACTAGCTACATCAATTAATAAGTCTTCCAGTTCATTTAAAGGAAGCTGGCTTGCAGCATCACTTAATGCTTCTTTAGGATTTGGATGAACTTCCAAAAACAGTGCATCAATACCAACAGCTGCCGCAGCTCTTGCAAGTGGTTTTATAAATTTAGGCTCACCGCCGCTTACATTTCCTTTAGAGGGCAACTGAACAGAATGAGTTGCATCCATAACAACAGGATAGCCTAATTCTTTCATAATTATGAATGCCCGCATATCCACAACTAAATTATGGTAACCGAACGTTGTTCCTCTCTCAGTCAAAAGAATTTTTTTATTCCCGGTCGATGCCACTTTTTCGGCTGCAAATTTCATATCATCAGGGGCTAAAAACTGACCCTTTTTAATATTTACTATTTTGCCTGTTTCTCCAGCAGAAATCAATAACTCAGTCTGCCTGCAAAGAAATGCCGGTATTTGTAAAACATCTACATACTCTGCAGCAACTTTTGCTTCTTCTGGTGAATGAATATCGGTTAAAACCGGAATTTCAAATTGATTATTAACTTTTAAAAGAATTTTTAATGCTTCTTCATCTCCGATCCCGGTAAAAGAATTGACGCTTGTCCTGTTCGCTTTTTTATAGCTTGCTTTGAATATATAAGGTATGCTAAGTTTTGTGGTAATTTCCTTTATTCTCTCGGCTGTGTATAAAATTATTTTTTCATTTTCAACAACACAAGGACCTGCAATTAATACTAAAGGTTTATTATCTCCTATTTTAAAATCTTTGATTTCTATCATACTTAATTGATAAATGGTTTGGATATATAAAAGAAAACTCTAATTTTCATAAATAGAATACTTGATTCTTATTTTTTCATTTTTGGTTATGCTAAATATAATTAAAAACATAATTTAATATTTTACCTTATTCATTTTATTTGTAAAAAACATCTCAAATAACATTTTCAGAAATATAATCATATGATAAATTCTACTTTTCTAAAAAAAATCTCCGGGATTAAATTTCCAGTTTTGTTTATTCTTTTATTTGCAATTGTATCTTCCGTTAAAGCTCAACCTGAGAAGATTAAGGATGCAGCAGAATTGAAATTAGCATTGGAAAAGTTAGATGTACTTGGAAGTGTATTATATATTGCCGCTCACCCCGACGATGAGAATACAGCATTATTATCATATTTTGCTTCCGGGAAATTATTACGAACCGGTTATTTAGCAATGAACAGAGGAGGGGGCGGGCAAAATTTAGTGGGAGATGAACTTGCTGAAAAATTGGGAGTCATAAGGACCCAGGAATTATTAGCCGCTAGAAGAATTGACGGGGCTGAACAATTCTTTACGCGTGCCGTTGATTTTGGATATTCAAAATCTGCCGAAGAAACTTTTAAGATATGGGGTAAACAAAAAATATTATCAGATGTAGTCTGGGTAATAAGAAAATTCAGGCCGGATGTTATAATTACACGCTTTCCCGGTACAGGGGCCGGCGGTCATGGTCACCATACAGCTTCTGCCATTCTTGCAATGGAAGCATTTAAAATTTCCGGTGATACAAATGCTTTTCCCGAGCAATTGAAATATGTTAAAACATGGCAGACAAAAAGAATTTACTGGAATGCATGGAACCCTTCAATTGAAAATAAAGGTAATGACAGCATAATAAGTATTGACCTTGGAGCATACAACAAACTTTTAGGAAAATCTTATACTGAAATTGCTGCAGAAAGCCGTTCAATGCATAAAACCCAGGGCTTCGGTTCCTCCGGGAGACGCGGCGAAACAATAAATTATTTTACTCATTTAGACGGGATACCTGCTAAAAAAAATCTTTTTGAAGATATTGATCTAACATGGGATAGAGTCCCGGGAAGTGAAAAAGTTAGCAAATTGCTTTCGGAAGCAAATAAAAATTTTGATATGCAAAATCCTTCTGCAATAATTCCAACATTGGTTGAAGCTTATAAAGAAATGGGAAATATAAAAGATGATTATTGGAGTCCGCTGAAGAGAAAACAATTGCTTGATGTTATTAGGTCTTCAGCAGGGTTATGGCTTGAAGCAATTGCTTCCGATTACTCCGTTGTTCCGGGAGGAAAATTAAATGTCACTTCAGGAATCGTAAACCGTTCCAATTATCCTTTTGTTTTAAAAAATGTTAAGGTTGAATATCAGGAAAACGACAAAGAGATTAATAAAAAACTTAAAGACGAAGATTTTGAAACTTATGAATCAACAATAAAATTACCTGATAATATTCCAATCACCCAGCCTTATTGGCTAAGAGAAGAACCGACAAAAGGAGATTATATTGAAGATAGCCTCCAATTAGTTGGTAAACCGGAAAATGATCCGCCGATTACTGCAGTTTTCACCCTTGACGCAAATGGTGTTGAGCTGCCTTTTAAAATCCCTGTTTTATATAGATGGACGGATCCAGTAAAAGGAGAGAAATATCGTGCAATAGAAATAACTCCTCCTGTTACAATTAATTTTGAGGATCCTGTTTACCTCTTTCCAAATAATGATGGAAGAAAAATTAATATTGCTGTAAAAGCTCATGAAGATAATGCTAACGGCATTTTGAAATTTAAAATTCCGCCGGGATGGAAAATTGAGCCGGGGCAAATAAATTTTTCATTATCTAAAAAGTATGATGAAAAAGATTTCTCATTTACAATTTTCCCGCCTTCAGGTGAATCGGATGTGAAATTACTTGCCGAAGCAGAAATAGGAAATAAAACTTATTCGAAAAGCCTGGTAACAATCGATTATTCTTATATCCCCATTCAAACTTTGTTTCCTCCTGCACAAATAAAATTAGTTAAATTGGATATTAAAAAAGTTATCAGCAATATCGGATACATTATGGGTTCAGGTGATAATATTCCGTTTTACCTTGAGCAGCTTGGATATAAGGTGACTTTATTAAGCGATAATGATATTGAGAATACCGATCTATCAAAATATGATGCAATAGTTGCCGGAGTAAGGGCTTACAATACAAGAAAGAGGCTTGCTGTTGAACAGCCAAAATTAATGGAATACGTTAAAGATGGAGGTACATTTGTTGTTCAATATGTAGTAAATAGAAGAACTGTTCTTGATCAAATTGGTTCATATCCATTCAGCTTATCAAGGAATAGAGTTACAGTTGAAGAGGCACCGGTTACATTTATTAACCCGGACAATCAATTGCTTAATTATCCAAATAAAATTACCAAGCAAGATTTCGTGGGTTGGGTTCAGGAAAGAGGCTTATATTTTGCAGATAACTGGGATCCAAAATATGAAACTGTAATTGAGTGTAATGATCCTGGTGAAAGTCCGCAAAAAGGCGGACTGCTGCTCGCACATTATGGTAAAGGAGTTTTCATTTACACAGGTTATTCATGGTTTAGACAATTGCCTGCCGGGGTTCCCGGCTCTTACAGAATATTTGTAAATCTTATTTCTGCAGGAAAGAAAGTTGAATCAAACCAGCAATCTTCAAAATAATGATACTGAAGAAAAACCGCCGGTTTTAAAAACGTGGGGTAGATTGTATGCCTTAGTTTTTTTTAACCTGGTATTCCTCGTAATTATTTTCTACATATTCACAAAGGTTTTTGAGTGAGCTACATTGATTGGATTGTAATGTGCGGCTTTCTCGCTTTTGTTGTTATTTATGGGATATGGAAAACAAAGGGGACAAAAGATATTGATGGTTATATCCGTGCGGGCCGTACGACCCCCTGGTATATTGTCACCCTATCTATAATGGCTACTCAGGCAAGTGCTATAACTTTTTTATCTACTCCGGGACAGGCTTATGTTGATGGAATGCGTTTTGTCCAGTTTTATCTTGGCCTTCCTGTTGCAATGATCCTCCTTTCAATTACCGCTGTTCCATTATACCATAAATTAAATATCTATACAGCATATGAATATCTTGAAAAAAGATTTGATCTTAAAAACAGGATTTTAGGAAGCATTTTATTTTTAATTCAGCGCGGATTAGGGGCTGGTTTTACAATCTTGGCTCCTGCTTTAATTTTTTCTGTTATACTTGGATGGAATATTGATTATACCGTTATCATTACCGGAGGGGTAGTAATACTCTATACTACAATCGGGGGTTCTAATGCCGTAAACAAAACGCACATTCAACAAATGATAATTATAATGTTCGGTATGCTTGCAGTTTTTTTTATGATATTTAAACTTTTACCGACAGGAATTTCAGTGCTTGATGCCGCACATATTGCAGGTAAAATGGGAAGGTTAAATGCGATTGATTTTTCTTTTGATTTAAATGACCGGTATACATTCTGGTCTGGTATAATCGGCGGAACATTTTTAATGCTTTCGTATTTTGGAACAGACCAGTCACAGGTTCAAAGATATCTGGCAGGAAGTTCTATTGCTCAAAGCAGGATTGGATTACTTGCAAACGGCGTTGTAAAAATTCCAATGCAGTTTTTTATTTTATTTACAGGGGCTATGGTTTTTGTCTTTTATCAATTTGTAACCCCTCCCCTTTTCTTCAATTCGGTTGAAACTGCGAAAGTAAAAAGCAGCCAGTATGCAGCTGAATACAGGCAGCTTGAATCGGATTATCATAAAATTACATTGGAAAAAAGGGGAAATATTTCCGGTCTTTTATTTGCACTTAATTCAAATCAAAATAACTATGTAGAGGAAAATGTTGATAAATTAAGTGATTCCCATAAACAGGGACTAGAAATTAGAAATAAAGCAATTGATCTGATAAAAAAAGCTGACCCGGAAGCAGATATTAATGATACTAATTATATTTTTCTAAGTTTTGTAATTCATTACCTTCCTGTCGGCTTAATAGGGCTAATACTCGCAGCTATTTTTTCTGCTTCAATGTCTTCAACATCAGCCGAATTAAATGCATTATCTTCCACAACGGTTATTGATATCTATAGAAGATTATTCAAAAAAAATGCAGATGATAAACACTACTTATTCATATCTAAAATTGCCACTGTTTTCTGGGGAATATACGCTATTACTTTTGCTCTCTTTGCAAACCGATTAGGCTCTTTAATTGAAGCTGTTAATATTTTAGGTTCGCTTTTTTACGGTACGATACTGGGAATATTTTTAATAGCATTTTATCTGAAAAGAATTGGGGGAACAGCAACTTTCAGTGCTGCATTAATTGCAGAGATAGTTGTGATATTATGTTACATCTTTACACAAATCCCTTTTCTTTGGTTTAATTTGATTGGATGCTTATTGGTAATTTTACTTTCAATTTTATTTAGTCCATTTACTAAGAAAAGAATTCCAGCCCAATAGTATGTAATTATAGAATAATATATTTAAGTAAGTATTATATTTGAATAGTATCTTTTCAATTATTTCAGAACAACTTTTCATTTTGGAAGGGAATCTTGAATGCTTTTCCCCATAGGCGATGATAATAGAGATCGAAAAATTTTTCCTATAATAAATTACCTGCTAGTATTGATAAATGTTTTGGTTTTTGTTTTTCTGCAGGATTTCGGAAATAATGTAAAGTTTACTTATTCTTTTTCAACTGTACCGGACGAAATCGTAACCGGGCAAGATGTTGTAACACATTCCAAAACGTATGAAGATATGCAAACAGGTAAAACGTATACGATTCCCGGTCTGGAAAGAACTCCAAGCCCTGTTTATATAACAATTATAACTTCGATGTTTATGCATGGCGGGATTGCGCATATCTTTGGCAATATGCTTTTTTTATTAATCTTTGGGGATAATATTGAAAATAAAATAGGGCATTTCAGGTATATAATATTTTATCTCGTTTGTGGTATAATCGCTTCACTAGCACATGTCTATTCCACGCTAATACTCGGAGGGAATATGCTGATCCCGACATTGGGTGCGTCAGGTGCCATTTCAGGAGTCTTAGGTGCTTACCTGCTTCTTTTTCCAAAACGGAGAGTTGCAGTTATTATTCTTTATTTTATTACTGAAGTTCCTGCAATTCTGGCGATAGGATTATGGTTCTTATTCCAGCTGGTAAGCGGTATAGGTCTGCTTGGTTCGGGTGCTCAAGAGGGCGGCGTGGCATACGGGGCACATATCGGCGGCTTTATTGCCGGTTTAATTTTAATTAAATTTTTCACCATCGGTAAAAAATAATTTGGGGTAATGTGATTTACTTTGTTGTATCCAAAGAAATTATATACTATTATAATAAAGAATAAAGAAAAAATACCTTTTATGGATAAAAAGGAGGACAAAAATGAGTAAAGAATCAGAAAAATTAAATGGCTTCATCACAGGATTATTAATAGGGGGAGTTGTAGGAAGCGCACTTGCTATGCTTTATACACCAATGACCGGTAAAAAGCTCAGGAGGAAAATTTCAAATAAGGCTGATGATATCGCTGATGATGTAAATGATCTTGTTGATGCCGGAAAAGAAAAAGCCGAAGAAGTTATCAAAGAGGGGAAAAAAAAAGCGGAATCAATAATTGATGATGCAAAAAAAATAGTTTCAAATTAGTCTTCTTATGAAAAGCTTGAATGTATTTTCAAGCTTTTTTTATATTTTCTTTCTCTTTAAGAAATACATGAGCTTAATAAGAGGGCTAAAAATTCAATTTTATTTATTGCTGGTTTTCTTTGCAATAACGTAATAGGGACTTTTAAAAAAAATCACATTTAAGACAATTAGACAGTTTTGATGCAAAAGTGCCCTGAACATATCCGCCACAAAACGTACCCGCAATTTGTGCACACATTTTCCCATTATTTGGATATGCAGGACAAACACCTAATTCTTTAACTTTTGCTCCGCCTGCTTCCCTGCCGTATTTTTTAAATTCCCAGCAACTCATTTTTATCCCGGTTTTTAAATAAATAATTTTTATATCTATTATCAAAAATTACATTCAGAAATTAAATCAGCAATTTTTTTATAGTATGGGAATATATTTGACAAGAGGCAATTATAATTAAATTTTGTCTTTATCGTTATTTTTTAGTATTTAATTACTATTTTATAATAAGATTTTTTAATATTCTCTTAAATAGCCAAAGTGGAAAAAAACCGGAAGCTGCAAATCATACAGGCTGCTGTTAAAAGATTTACTAAGCACGGAATAAATAAAACAACCCTTGATGAAATTGCACGGGATCTTAGAATAGGCAAAGCTACTATTTACCATTATTTCCAATCAAAAGAAGAACTTTATTATGCCACAATTGAATTAAGAAGTCAGGAATATCTTGACGAAATTCAGAATATATTCAGCAATGAAGAAAAACCGATTGAAGAAAGGTTTATTGAGTATTTTATATACAAAAATTCTCTAGGAGAGAAATATAAATTAATTTATGAACTGGTTCTTTTGGTATTAAAAGATGATAATTTTGAGCCTGAACTAAATGCATTAAAAAATTTGCTTCAAAAAGAAAAGGATATTGTTAAGAACGTTTTCAACAGAATGAATAAGGTTAAATATAATGATTCATCTTTATCCGAATTTTTTGTGATGCAAAGCTGGGGATTTATATTTGGTCAAAAATTAAATGTTCTTTCGAACCAGGAGCAGAATTCGGATATTAGAGAGATGATTCAAAAAATATTAAAAAATATCATTGAATAATTAAAGCTTCAGGACAAGACACTTAACACTATATACTCATATCTCAATACTCATTCACCTTCATCCTTATCTTCTTCCTCTTCTTCTTCATGGAATAAATATTTTTCATATTTATGTTTTATCATTTGTGCTTCAACAATAAAATAAACATCTTCCGCAATATTTGTGGCATGGTCTCCCAGTCTTTCAATCTGCCTGGAAATAACAAGCAAGACAACCGCATCATCAATGTTATTCGGATCTTCTTTCATTATATCTTTTAAAATCTGGTGATTTTCCTGGTTATATTGGTCAATTATTTTGTCTGTTTCAATAACTTTAGCAGCGAGTTTGGGATCGTTATTAATAAATGCATCAATTGAGTTTTTAATCATTTCCTTAACAAGCTTAACCATTTCTGCATATTTAATCCTGTTTATAAACGCCGGTTTTTTCTTTATTACCAAAAAATTTTCCGAGATATTTACAGCTCCGTCGCCTATCCTTTCGAGGTTGGTATCCATGGTAATAGCCGACATGATTAATCTTAAATCCATTGCCACAGGCTGATTTAAAGCAATAATTTTCTGGCATATTTTATCAATTTTAATATCATACTTATCGACTTTATTATCTCTATCGATTACAAATTGAGCGAGTTCAATATTTTCTTCATCTATAGCTTTAAAAGCAAATTCGATCTGCTCGTCTACCAGGCTGCACATTTTAAGCAGCCGTTTTTTTAATTTATCAATCTGCTGATCAAATTGTCGTTCCATATCATCTTCCTTAAGTATTATTATTACAAAATAATTAAGATCGATAGATTACAAGATTCAGAAAAACAATTTTTTGATCTTGTAATCTTGAAATTTATCCAAACCTTCCGGTTACATAGTCTTCAGTTTGTTTTTTCGAAGGTTGAGTAAAAATTTTTGATGTTTTATCATATTCAATCAATTCACCGAGATAGAAAAAAGCAGTATAATCACTTACACGAGCCGCCTGCTGCATATTATGAGTGACAATAACAATTGTATATTTGGTTTTAAGTTCATGAATTAATTCTTCAATCTTGGCAGTTGAAATCGGGTCGAGTGCGCTGGCAGGTTCATCCATTAAAATTATTTCAGGTTCGACGGCCAGGGTTCTGGCAATGCATACACGCTGCTGCTGCCCTCCCGATAAGCTTAATGCCGGTTCATCCAACCTGTCTTTCACTTCATCCCAGATGGCAGACTGTTTTAACGACCTTTCAGCGATTTCTTTCAATTTCTTCTTACTCGTTATACCGTTTATTTTAGGACCATAAATTATATTATCATAAATTGATTTAGGAAAAAGATTTGATTTCTGGAAGATCATCCCGATCCGTTTTCTTAAATTTACAACATCAATATTATTTTTATAAATATTTGTCCCGTCAATTAAAACTTCACCGGTTAAATTAACAGTATTGATTAAATCATTCATCCGGTTCAGCACTCTAAGGAAAGTTGATTTACCGCATCCTGAAGGTCCGATAAATGCAGTTACCTTTTGTGCAGGAATTTCCAACGAAATATCCTTTAGTGCTTGTTTATCTCCATAAGATAAATTTAAATCTTTAACGGATATTTTTACATCTTTCATTTATAAAATCTGCATTTACTACTATTATGAACTTAAAAACTTCTATTATTAAAATCTTATCGGTTTAAATTTCTTATGTAATTCTCTAAAAATAGTTGTAAAAAAAAGTGATCCTCGCCGTAACAGAAGAATGATAGGATTGACCATTGGGTAATCTCTCATAAGTTTCAATCAATATATTGGGAGTAATAGAAACATTGGGGTCAGGCTTATAACTAAACCCGAAAATAAAATAATTTCTTGAATCTCCATTAAAATCCGTATTGTTATCAAAATAATCGTATCTCCCGATTACAGAAAATAAGGAATTAATATTATAAACATCAAACAGCGAGAAACCAATTGTATTTTTATTCTTGTAATGGCTGTCTCTTCCACCGGTTAAAAAGTAACCGTTTTTAATTTGTTGAATATAACCTTCAATGCCGATTCTAAAGATATCCTGATATTTATAACCAACAAATAAATCTGTTGTATAAATGTTATTGTTTAAGTTATCTTCATTTCCATTAATATTTTGAATACTAATATCCGGTTGAAACTTTATATCCCCGTATAATATTATTTTTAATGACTTTGAAGGGATTAGATGCAGATGTGCATAAATCCTTTTGTATTTATCAATATTCGGAGTATTACCTTTCCCGTTTCCTATTAAGAACCAATAATTAAATATACCTTTACTGTCTAATTTCCCTTTAAGTGATACAGCAATATCTCTAGAAGTGACAATATTTCTTAAATCCAGAGGTGCCTTTTCCAATAACCTATATCCCCAGAAATCAACCGTTGTATAAAAAGCAGGCGTAGGCTGCAAACCGAAATAAAAATCGGAACCGGGGAAAATATTTTTCCACTTTAAAAATGCATCTTTAACATCTACTCCCATTTTCCCATCAGGCAGCTGTGTTTGCGGTTCGGCATTTAATCTAAACCGTACCGAAAATTTATCGGATATATCAGAATCAAATGTGAAATAAATTTTTCTAATCTGGAAACCATTTAAATCCTTGTTCCCGTCTAATGCTTTAAAAGGTATTGATGAAATTGCAGTATCTCTTGAAATATTGTAAAAATAATCTCCAAACATATAACCCGAGAATTTACTTTTAGGCTCTTCTTCTTGTGAGAAAATCAAGTTACACGGCATCATTGAAATCAATAAAAGTAAAAATAATCTCATTTAGATATATGACGAAAAAGAAAAATAGTATATCATAAATCTAAATAAATCGGAAAAACTAAACTAATAAAAGAAGGGTTTAAGATTCTTCATATTAATCTAATTCTCATTAATTATAGGAGTAATATACAATTATTGATATTGCGGCATGTTAAATTATTATTAATTTTTACAGCAGTTATAAATTACGGCTGATGAAAACTAGTCCCGATAAACTTTAATGCATCTTTTAAACCGCTCCGCCAGTAAGCCCACTGGTGTCCCCCATCCCTAACTCTGTATTCATGAGGAATATGTAAATCTCTTAATAAAATATGAAAAGTGGAATTCCCTTTATAAAGATGATCATCATCGCCGCAATCTAAATAGATTCTAACAGTTTTAGTTTTATTTGTATCCGAGGTTTTCACGATATTAAACGGATCATTTGCCAGGTACTGGTGAGTTATTCTATCCTTCCCTTTAAGATTTGGGCCATATACTATTGCAAATTCCTTCGCCCATTTATTTGCGTCCATATTTATCATTTCTCCCGGGGTACGAATTCCGGCACTAAGGGCAGCACAAGCAGAAAACATATCCGGGTGTTTTAAAGCGTAAACAAGAGTACCGTATCCTCCCATTGAAAGTCCGGCGATCCCTCTATATCTTCTTTCAGTTCTTATCCTGTAATGAGATTCAATATACGGAATAAATTCCTTGAAGAAAAAATCTTCATATCTTACAGAGTCATTATAATTATTTATATACCAGCTGAGACCTCCGTCAGGCATTACAAGAATCATTGTAGGGATTTCCCTATTTGCGATTGCTTCATCGGCAATCATATTTGCTTCTCCGAATTGAATCCATCCCATATCATTATCGGTATAACCATGCAGTAGATACACAACCGGATAATATCGATCGGAAGTTTCATAATCAAACGGCAGGTAAATTGTATATCGAACATCTTTATTTAAAATTTTACTTTTAACAGTCAGTCCTTCTTTTACAACCCCCCGGGATACCTGTGAATAAATATTTAAAGGAATAAATACTAAAACGGCAACCAAAAAAAATCTTTTTAATAAGTTCATTCTTTTATTCTCCAAAAAATATTTACAATATAAAGATAGGAATTTCTTAAGCAAAAAAATAAAAGGACGGATTAAGAAGTTAAATACAAATATGACGGTTATATTTTATCATTGGAACTAGCTGATTTTTTTATATTTTATCCCGATATAATCAATGAAATCCGGTTCCAAACCTTGCTGCCTAATTAAAGTCTGTATTTGTGCCCTATGATGAAATGAATGATAGTTAAGCTGCAGAGCAATATCTTTGATTTCCGCTTCCCAGATCCCTCCGTCATAACCTATAAACTTTGTTTGAATAAAAATTTCATCTTCTCTTTTTTTCTCGAGAAAATTAATCCAGGCTTGAAGGCTTTTATCCCACTCGCTTTCAATATTATTTAAATCATAAACAGGGTTCCACCAATCTAATTTTGATTCTCCAGGATATTTGACAATTCTATCCAGCCATTTATTTTGTGAATTGATAAGATGAGAAAAAAATTTAATGCAACCTTCTTTATCTGAAAGTTCTTTTATTTTACCAAGGATCTTTTTATTTGCATGATCATTGAAATTGAATGTATCTATAAGGTATTGTTTCATTTCAATCATTTTAATCCCTCAAATTGAAATCGAAGTTCTGCCAACAAAAATACAAAACAACTTTAAAAGTTAATACAGAAATTTGTTTTACTATAAAAAAATAAATGTTAGTAACATGCCTGACCAAAATAAAAGAACTCACTATAAGGGGGCTGTCCAAAAAGTAATTACTTATTTATAAATAGCACACAGATAAAACAGATTTTAACTGATTTCCACAGATTTTAAAATTGAAAATTACTTTTTGGTCCCTCGGGATGAGTTTATTTGTTATTTAAAAACATTAGGATTCTTTTATTTTTAGTAACAAATTTTCTGTTTAATAAATTATTTGGACAGAAGTGGTGAGCTATTATAATTAATTACTCCCCGAAATGATAATCGAAATCATAATAATGCTGTCCGTTTTCAATTCGAATTGACATCTTACCCGAGATACCGGTTAACTCTCCTATACCGGAATCTGGAACAACTTCGATATTTAGCAAACTTTTTCCTTTGTTCATGGTTGCAAAATGCTGTAGCACAAAGCTGCCGTTTTTCCCTGATAAAGTTCCCGATACCTGTTCAATAGCAACGTAACCGGCCGATCCTTTAACCGGGGTCATCGCACTTATAATTTCCCCTTTACTTGATGCTGATAATTCACCATTATAAGTTTTATCAATTGACATTCTGCCTAGGTTGGTGCCCATGTCTCCCTTTGCATAAGATACCAAGGGTTGTAATTTTACTTCAAACTTCCCTGATACTTTCATAATACCTCTTAGTATAAAATTAGATTATGGATAATTAAATTATCATTAAAAGAATTACTTCTTTCCGCATGCTTTCCTTTATGTGAAAAGACATTATTTTTTATTGCTTTTTAAGTCTTTTATTAGAAACTGCATAAAGAACCAATAACTATCTTTTTTAGAGATAGTATAAGTAATGCAGCCTCTATCCACCTGTGATAATTCATTCATTCTGCTGCAAAGGTTCAAAAAGTTCGATAGGATTTCCCGATGGATCTTCCAATAATATTTGGTTGCCCGCTACACCATAAACAATATCATTGCGGAAATGAGCTCCTTTTTTTCTTAAAGTTTCAATAGTGGAAACAAGATTAGAGACTTGAAGAGAAATTCGATTCCATCCTCCCGGCTCCGGTTTCCTGCCGTCCGACAAAATTTGTCCTCCTCCCCCCTGTTCGCTCGGAGCACTTAATAATAATCTTAAATCACCTTTATTAAGCATTGCAAATGTTGGTGCCGGATGCATTTTTAAACTGAATCCCAGTTTATCAGTATAAAATGAGATTGCTTCATCGACATTATTTACAATATAGCGGACACTTACGGTTGCCATTTATAACTTACTCCCACTAAATTAAATGATCATTTAATTTCTCTTATAAAAGCAATATAATCAGTCAATACGGGTTCTTTATTGAGCCTGCGCACTTCTTTTGCAATTTGTCCCCGGTGATAAGCAGAATGAAATGATACGTGGGTTAAAATATCATAGAATGAATTAGTGTATTCAATCCCCTTGCTATTTTTATAAGAAACCTTATCTGAAAAATCTTTTTGAAGTATTAAGTTTTCATATTTCGGTTGATTCTCATTTAAAATGTCTTCGCATTCCAATAGAGTTAAAATTTGCCAGAAATTTTTATTTGGGTAATCTCCGCCTTCTATTCTTAATAACCATATCTGCTCACTTAAAACAATATGAGAAAATAATCTTAGAATTATTTCATCATCAATGTTTTGATTTTTAAGACTGGTTATAAGTTTATTGTTTGCCCATTTATTGTAATCGAATAGATTTTTAAAATGTTCATTCATAACGCTATTCCTTATGAAGTTTACTTTTAGGAAATATGCAGACTGTCTTAATCAAAATAGTCTAAATAATTAAAATCTAAAGTGATGGAGTAGAAATAAATATGCTTTTAATTCTTTCCGCCTACATTGCAGGTTGGTTCATGATGAATTTTAAAATTGCATGAATTCGCAATGAAACATAACTCATTTGCTTTTTTATGTAATTCATTTGCCTTATCAATCATTGATTTGTTTGTAACGGTGACAACAGGACGTAGAGTAACCTCAGAAAAATGACCTCTCCCATCGGGTGATTCCATAAGTATTCCGGAAGCACTATCAATATAATCTACAACAACAATTCCAGCGTCAGCACATAAATGCAGGTACCAAAGCATATGACAGGATGAAATTGATGCAACAAAAAGTTCTTCGGGATTATGTTTTGATTTATCGCCGCGGAATACAGGTTCTGAAGAACATAATATATCAGCTTTATTTTCAGCTGTAATTGTATGACTTCGTTCATAAGAGCGGTAGTCTGCTGTTCCCTTTCCCTTATTCCCGGTCCATTTAACAGTCAAAGAATATTGATGTTTCTTATTCATTATATTTCTATTTAAAGTTTGAAATAATTTGTTTTATACAGTTCTTATTCTTTTTACTAACTTCCTATCCATTACAATGAAGGAGTAAGATTAGAATTAAGATCAAGAAATTATTTGTCAGATATTTTTTGAATTAAACCTCACCTGAAAATAGATTGTTTAAATATTCAATTTTTGCTTTTTCATCACGTTTAGATTCAATAAAACGAACCCAGGCGTTTCGTTCATGCAATACAATTCCGAGCTCCCAAACACAATAAGTTCCTTTATGATCATTATTAAATTTCATTGGGACATAATTTTCAAACTGATCTGCTTTTTTAAAATAAATAGATTCCCACATTTCATTTGTATTTCTCCAGGTTGTTATAAGCAGAAGTAAATAATCTCCGGCTCTATGGAGAATTACGAATTCAAGCTCATTCTCCAATTTTAATCTTCCCGTTTTTGTTTCTGCTTCAATGAATGCTTTAGTCCCCTGAACCTGGTTATCCGTAATTTTAATATCGGGAGGATGAAGCTCATACCATTTAAGGCAAGCATCCGGTAGGTTAAGTTGTAACCCGGGAGTTATCTTTTTCTTGTAGTAGTTATATCCTTTAGGAATAACATTTCCTAAATCAGAAAGATTTAAAATTTTATCTTTAATAAATATTTCTTCCATTCAAATATACTTTCATTTAAATTGAATAATTAAACTCAAGCTGGTCACCTTCTTAAAATGATGGTTAAAGCCCTTATTTTTAGTGGTCGTTTTTATATTCCCAGCCTAAAGAGGTTGTGTAAAAAGTATGATTGTCATTTTGATCCCGACTCAAATTGTCATCCTCACTGCAGTCGGGGGAGAAATCTTGCGTTTCGAAAAGATTTCTCGTCCCGATTTTATCGCGATTTTATCGGGATCCCTCGAAATGACACTTACTTACATTATGGTCAACCTCCTATTATAATTACAAATAATTAAAAATTAATTTTCATGCTGTGAATGCGTGCTAACTGCAATTCTATTCCACGAATTAATGGTTACATTAATCATTATTATATCTGCAATTGTTTGATCATCAAAATATTTTTTAAGATTACCGTATGTCTCTTCCGAAATGCCTTTGACCGAGATATTTGTTATTTCTTCGGTAGCAGCTAAAATAGCTCTTTCTTCTTCGTTGAATAGCGGGGACTCGCGCCATGCACTTAATGCGTAAATCCTTCTTTCGGATTCGCCAAATTCCCTTGCATCTTTTGTATGCATATCAATGCAATAAGCACAGCCGTTTATTTGTGACGCTCTAATTTTTATCATTTCCCTGTAAACCGGGTTTATTTTTACAGTGCCAATATAATTTTCTAAAGCCATCATTGCTTTATAACCGTTAGGTGTTACATCTTTTATTTTAATTCTTTTAGTCAACATTTTTTCCCTTTTTTCTTTTATAATTGATAATATACTCGGGCAGCAAGATACTTTTGTTTAAACCTTCATCTTTAACAGGTTCTTTCGGAACAACTTCTAAAGGAAGAACTCCTGCCCATACATTCAAATCCAAATCTTCTTTATCATCAATTATAGATCCGCTTCTTATCTTTGCGGATGCTTCATCAATTTTAAATGAAAAAACAGAGGTTGCATTTAATTCCTTTTGATTTGGTTTTCTGATATCATTCCATCTTCCGGGTATAATATGTTCTAAAATAATTTTTAACGCTTCTGTTTTTTTGTCAGGTTCAATAATTTCTTTTCCTATGCTAAAAATAATTACAGACCTGTAATTAATTGAATGATGAAAAGCAGAACGGGCTAGAACCAAGCCATCAGCTAAAGTAACGGATATGCACACATCTTCTCCTTTTTTAATTGAGTTCAGCATCCTGCTGTTTTTAGAACCATGTATAAAAATATGATCATCTTTTCTTCCGAAAGCAGTTGGAATAATATAAACCTGCCCGTCAATCTTAAATCCGACCTGGCAGATAAAAGTCTCATCCAATATATTATAAATTGTTTCCGTATCGTAAGCTGCTCTTTTAGGTAACCTGTTTACTTTTGTTCTATTAGTGATATTTAGTTTCTTCAACTATTCTCCTTATTAATAAATATTAGGCTTCAACTTTTTTATTTTCCTGTAAATTTATTTCTAAGATGATTTTTTTTCTTTTATATGGAATTGGCAGTGAATCCCGGTTTGCAACGGCGAGGCTCATAATAATTAATATTCCACCTGCAATTAATTCCCAAGTAATTTGTTCATGCAGAAAAATAACACCTAGTGTAACCCCGCCTAAGGGGAATATGTAAGTTACCATGCTAGTGCGCGTCGGACCAATTTCATGGATGAGATAAAATGCAAGGACAAAAGCAAAACCGGAACCAATAACACCAAGGAAAAGCAGGGAGACCCATGTTAATCCCAAAGCCGGCATCTGAACAGGATTTTCAGTCATAAATACAGCAATCCACATAATAAAAGAAGCCGATAATAAAGGTCCCATGCTTCTCAAGATCGCCGGAACATTTTGAGTGGTCCTTCTGACATAAACGCCGCTTCCGGCATAAAACAGTGAAGCCAGTACCACTGCGCCTTGACCTAGCACTGTACTCGTCGATTCGCCTATGTCTTTACTTAATAATACTATAACACCGGTAAAACCCAACAGCAATCCCAAGACTTTTGGTACTGTCATTTTATCATCACTCAATAAAAAGTGTGCAATTAATATAGTAAAGAGAGGAACAGTTGAATCCAATATAGCTGCTACCGATGAATCAACAGTTCTTTCTCCCCATGAAATAAGGAAAAAAGGGACGGCTATATTTGTTATTCCAAGTATTAATAAAGGAATCCAGCTTTTCAATTCGCGCGGTACTTTAATTCGTCTTAAAGCAATTACTGCAACACCGAATATCAAACCGAATATTACTCGAAACGCAACCAATGTAACGGGATCAATTTCCTGAAGAGCTATTTTAATCCACATGAAGGATGAACTCCAGATTACACCAAGCAGAATAAAAGCGAACCAATCTTTTAATTTCAACTTATCACTCCTAAAAAACTTATCTGCTAAAATAAAATCGGAAAGCACTTATCGAAAGAGCCATTATTCCATAATCTTATGGAACCACTATGATTAAGGTATTGAATAGTGAGAAATTTTCAATTTCTTGTAGAAATGTCTTGAACGAATTGTTCTATATCACTAATAATAGCTATTTTTTAGGATATTTATTTACATTATTAATTTTATTGATCTTCAACAACAGTTCCCTGGTGGTATACAATTTTCCAGTCCGAACCATGCTGTCGCCAGATTGTAGCTCTTCTAGTTATTCTCTCACCTTGAATTAAAGTGTATGTTATTAGATAATTACCTTCTGCAATTTCAGTACAATAGAAATCTTTTGTCTGCCAATTTTCTTCAATAGGATTTTCAAAACGCTTTTCTAATATGTCTAAAACATATTCCCGGCTGTATTTGCGCCCTGAAGCACCTACTTCCCGGAAAGTTATCTCGGTCATTTTTTCAAAATCTTTTCGGGTAGTACCGAATTCCGGTCTATGAAAGATTGGTTCACGTTTCTTTAATTCATTCAATATATTTGAAAGTCTTGGATCAGAAATTAATTCAGGTTCCATATATTTTATAATTAAGTTAAAAAATATTTAAAGAGCAAATAATAAAATACCTTAAGCATGGATTAAAATTCTACCAATAACTTAAAATTTTCAAATAAGAAATTCGCCATCTTTGATTAACAACTTGTTTGATTTGTCCTTAAAGATGGTTTCTATGCTAGGTAAATAAAAGAGATAATCCCGGTGAATTTTAGAACGGTTCTTTCCTCCTCCGGGGAAGTCTTCATTATTACCGAAAGCAATGTGTGCGGTGTGAATTGCTTTTTCATCTTCAAGCATATTCCCTGTTATCCTGGC
>CAYUVK010000007.1:0-83655 GCA_964448105.1 uncultured Ignavibacteriaceae bacterium | reverse complement strand
TTAACCAAATTTCCCAGGTTTTTCCCTTACTTTTTCATGCTGTCACAAGTCAGGAGGTGGATCATTATTGTATCTAAATTTATCTCCTTCAAAATTTTTACTATTTTCATTTTTACCTCCCATTGATAAGATTTCATTTTACTACTCCATATTTTTAATATAGAAAATGATTTTTACAGCTACTTAAAATCTATTTGATTTATAAAAGGATTTTGTCATAAAATTTTCATTGGATTGTAAATATTAAGTAAAACAGCTTCTAACCTGGTGATTGTTATTATTAACTAAATAAATAGATTCCTTCCCACCGTAATTAAATCCCGCATAAGAATCATAATTAAAAATTGGAAATATCTCCCATTCACTTTTTTCCTGAAATATTAAGCAGATAATTGGAATTGTCAAGATAATTCCGAAATAGATGTAGCAATTAAAATATTTTTGTAAAATTCATTTTGTTATTTATAAATATTTTCTAATTGCTTTCTGGTTATATCTTTTAAGAAGTCTATTTAATTCATCTTCACTCAATGCTGTGGGATACCGGGAATATATTTTAAGCGATTCTAATTCTTCTAATGGCTGTCCATCGTTCCATTGAGGAGTATCGCCTTCTGAAGTACCTAATAATATTGATGTAACTAATGCAGGAATGGCAGAAATTAAACCTACCGAAACAGCGTCTGGGCCCTTAACAGATGCAGCCGCACCGGCTAATAAACCCGCAGGCAAAACTTGAAAAAGTAAAACCCAAGGTTCCCAACCGCTTCCATTATATCCTTGCACTTTGATTGATTTAATATCCTGTTTAAGAGAATAGAATAAAACCGAGAGTTCTCTCTGAGCAGCGGGTAAGGAAGCAAAGAAGACGCATGTGTCAGAAATAGAAACTATTTCACCGGAAAATTCTTTCCCATTTTTCAGTTCAACATCTGCTTCATCTCCGTTAGCAGAAACTGTATATTTCCCAGGTGAACAATTGCTAAGCAATAAGAGTAAGATAAAACTTAAAAATGTTAAAAATAATTTTTTCATTTCTCCTCCTTAAGAGAAAATCTACTGTGAAAAAATTCTCTTTCTAATATTTCACTATTTTCAATCCAGCTATCAGCAAGATAAGAGAGAGTACCTTGTATATCATAAAGATTAAAAGTATACCGGGCATCTTTGTTATTAATCCAACTCCCACGAATCCATTCGTTATAATAACCTTTTGAATAAATCAGTGCTGTTTCTTCGCAATTATTTTTTCCAGGGACATTATAGTTAAGATAATAACTGTCGCCAGGTTCAGTCTTTAAATAATTTAAATCATCGTTTTTTATGTACTCGAGAAGGGAATCTCTTAGATTTCCTCTACCGTCTGTAATTTCACAAGGATAAATGATTTTGGTTTTTATATCTTGCGGAGATGCCGTTGTATCAATAGCAATATAATCAATCATAAAATTATCCGGTATGAATTCTAATCTTAAAAGGAGAGTATCGGAATTATATGCCGGTAAATTTACTGCGATATATTTCCAATTTAACGGACCTGCATCCTTAAATTCTCCTAAATTATCCCAGGAACCATTGTTAAATATTTTTATCTTGATGCCGGAAAACTCATCATATACCATTTTAAATTGAGAAGCATAGACTGCATCTTCATTCATTTTTTTAGTCCAGTCCAATCCTGCTGCACCTTGTGAACCAAGAACAACATTATATAAAAGTGTTGTGCTTAATAATGTATTGCGGTATTTGAGAACTAATTTTGTCGGTAAATTTTTAGAAGCCGGAATTTTTATATCTACCCAATCAAATATCGGTCCTTTCTTTAATTCAGAAATTTTCTTGACGCCGCTTCTATAAAATTTATTATCATCATTTATTAACAGATCTGTAATATCATTCCCACTTTTGTCAACTACAGTAATTGGAGTCACTTTTTCTGAAACTAATAATAACTTATTATCAATTGTTGGATAAAGCTCTGTTCCTTTTGGATGTGCAGCAATAGCAACTTCAAATTTGTTTATATAATGAGTTTCAAGAGCTTCATTTGTTATTTTCAGTTTTAGGGTATCGCTGGTAATTTTTTCTCTTAATAAATCGATGTCATTATTTTCAAGCTGCTTAGAAATGCACTCGGAGAATAATTCAGCTTCAAGATTGTAATCCTTCCCGTTATATGCATAAACTATCGGGCAGGATCCGAAGCAACACTTGGGACAAGCAATACAGTAAATTCCAAGGAATGTTAGCGGTGGTCCAGTAAGACCAAGAAGAAAAGATCCAAAGTATCTGGCTCCGCTTGTTGTTTCTTCGTAGGTTGTCATTGCAGTTATACTGTCAAGCGGGAGATCTATTACTTGCCATCTTTGTTGATAAGTATTGTTATCAGTAATAATTCCATTGCCCCGTATAAATTTGTTATCGACCGAAAACCCATCTGGAAAAAGAATTATAGTATTATCAGACTTATATAATTTTGCCTGGATATCTGAATAGGTTCCTGTTTTTAAGGAATCCACATTCACCCTTGCTGCTTGATAAGTAGGATAACATTTGTTGAATATTAACAGCAAAATCAAAAGCAGTATGTAAAGAAGAAAATATTTTATTAACATAACCATCCTCCTTTTTTCACTTCATCAAAATTAATTTCTTTGTATCAACAAAATTTTCTGCCTGTAACCTGTAAAAGTACACGCCGCTTGCTAACTCGCTCGCATTCCATTGATATTTATAATTACCTGCAGGTAGTTCTTTATTCACAATAGTTGCAACTTCTTTTCCCAAAATGTTATAGACCTTCAATGTGACCAATCCGAAATCCGCAATCTGAAATTCGAAATTAGTAGTTGGATTAAAAGGGTTCGGATAGTTCTGCATTAATCGATAATCTTGCGGAATCTGATTTCCATCTTTAATTCCAACATATGTGGAATCGACAGCTTTAATTCTTTCTTCGCCCAAAGGAGTAAGAGTTTGCTTTGCTGCTACATATTCAGATAAAACCTGAAATTCAGTGGAATCATTATAAAGGTAAAGATTGCTGACTGGGATTTTAAGATAACCGGTAAGTATTGCTGCAAGGAATTCATTTCCAGTAATAGAATAAACTGAACCTAGCTTTAATGGTTCATCTCCAATAGTAACTTTTAATAATCTACTCCCCGGTTTGTTATTAGGATTGTATAAATATTTCATGCCTGAAACTTGCGGTAAGAACTCATCGTTCAATTCTATTTGAGCTAATACGTCTTCAAGTGCAGTCCATAAATCCGAACCAAGAATATTAAAAGTTACTAATCTGTAGCCTAATCCATTTACTTCATTAAACCCGTAACCCACAACTCTAAATAAATCTGCAGCTACAATTGGACCCGGATATAACGGCTGTGCAGTTGAACCGCCTGCTTCAATTGCTATATCTGTCCCTGTTTTAGCCCGGAAAGCATCTGTAACCAAATTTCCAATTGGGGTATCGTGATTCCCCGGGAAGGTTAACGAATCTGCTTCTTCTTTAAAGAAGGCAGTTGCTGTAGCAATTTGCTGTGTGTATAACGGACCATAAACACTGTCTATCCCGGCAATAAGATTATTTACTTCAGCTAAAACCGTTGGCTCTTCAGGAATGGACTCATCTAGTGGAATAACCTGGTATTTCAACAGACTAACTTTCTTTCCTTCCACCAATAATTGAAGTTTGCCAATATATAGATAATTTGAACCGGCTTGTACAATCAATGTTGTATCTCCAAGAGAATTAACAACAGTTATTGGCTCCTCAAGCAAATAATGGTCATGTCCGCCAACAATTACATTTATACCTGGTACATAGCTTGCAACCGTTTCATCAAGATTTAATCCCAGATGAGAAAGAAAAATAATTACATCGCAATTTTGCTTATTTAATGTATCGACCATTGCCGATGCAATTTGAACAATGTTGGTATCAATAAAAGCTGCCGGTAAAGGAAGGGAAGTTATATTTGTTTCGGGAGTAGTTAAACCGAATATTCCTATTCTAATATTTCCAACCCGCTTAATGATGTATGGAAAAATATATTTGTTCAATCCTTGAACAGCGGTATCTAATAAGATTAAATTAGCCGACAGAAGCGGGAATCCTTTCCCGGGGGAAAATGAAGCTTGAAGAGAGCTGAGCAATGTTGATGGAGTTAAATCAAACTCATGGTTGCCTACAGTCATCGCATCTAGCCCGAGCGAATTAAGAAGCTGAAATTCCGGGACACCGAAATATTGATTGAAGAAAAGATCACCTGTAAATACATCGCCGGCGTGAAGTGTCAATACATTAGGATCTGTCATTTTAGTCATACCGATTACAGTTGCAGCTCTTGCTATTCCCCCTTGTGTACCTTGTAAAGATTCATTTCTCGGACCAACTGAAGATAAAGTAGAATGAGTATCATTTAGATGCAGAATTGTTAAAGTATCGACTTGGGCAACGCTACTTGCTAAAAAAGCAGTTAAGAATAGGAAAACAATTTTTGTGAAAAGGCTTTTCATTTTTACTCCGTTTTTAATTTTGAATCTTAAATTCACTTCAAAATTAGAATTCGCATGTTTCGAACTTGTCAGGATTATTTCAATCATTTGTAAAAAAATTGTCAAAACTTAAACTGACAAACCAGAAACATGGTTAAATTAAAGACTAGGAAAACATGATTGTATATAGAAAGGTTGTTTCAGATACATTTGCCAGAGTTCAGAAATCAGGCGTCAGTTTTCAGAAAAGAGTAGCCACATTATATTAAAAAATAGTTATTGACTTAGATGCAAATATATACTATATAAGTAGAAAAATTAGGACTAACAAATCATTCCATTTTCTAGCCAGATGATCCTATCGGCAAATTCTTTTAATCTTAAATCATGGCTGACAACAATCACACAGCGGTTTTCCTGTTTGGCAAATCGATGAAGTAAATTTATAATTTCAAAACCTTGTTTCGATTCAAGACTGGCGGTCGGTTCATCTGCTAAAATAAGTTCCGCATCATTTGCTATTGCACGTGCTAAAGCTGCTCTTTGCTTTTCCCCCTGACTTAAATTTTTAGGGGATTTCTTTGCCAGATATTCAATTCCGAATTGTCTCAGCAAATTTAAAGATTTGTTATAAATAGAAGATCTATCGCTTTTTATAAATTTTTGAACAAGCATAACATTTTCAATAACGGATAATGAATCAATTAAAAGAAAGTTCTGGAAAACAAATCCGATTTTGCTAGCTCTAAGTTTCTGAATATCTCTTTTAGAATATTCTTCGATATTTTTATCGAAGACAATTACCGTTCCGGAAGAAGGTTTTATCAGCCCGGCAATTAATGTAAGAAGTGTTGTTTTACCACTCCCGCTTGGACCTAATATTAGCACTAACTCTCCTTTATTTATAGAAAGATTAATATTTTTAACGCCTGCCGTTTGATGTTCGTTGCTTTTATAAATTTTAGTTACATCATTTAATACAACTGTCCGGTCATTGCTATTATTACCAATCATTTGAAAGCCTCCAGAGGATAAATTTTTCTTAATTTTTGAAGTGCAATAAGCGAACTTAACAACCCCATAAAAATCGTAATTAAAATGACAAATAAAATCTGGAAGATAGATGTTTTTGTGCTTACTTCCGGCGAAATGTTCTCTATAAGCTCTACCATCGGGAAAAAGAAAATCAAAGCAGATATTATTGACATAAGTATTATTAAAAATGCCTGCTGAACAATTAACCTGGGAAGAAAACCTTTAGGCGAACCTAGAGTTTTCATCACTGCAAAATCTTTTTGTCTTTCAAGAATATTAATTGATAGAATGAGGCTTAATATTACTGTCAGTACAATACCGCTAATAGCTGCTACTGCAAATAATATCGGCAAGAAGCCTGATTCCATTTCCTTAGTATTATTTTTTAAGAACTGTGAGTAATCATATATAGCTGTTCCAGGCAGCTTTTGTTGAAGTTCTGCCGCAGCTTTTTTAATATTGCTTCCTTTTTTAAGTTTAATTAAATAACAGGATACAATATCCGGGAAACCGATAATTTCCGCAGCCTGTCTAAGTGTTGTAAAAGAATATTGAATAACAAAAGCGTTGGTACCGCTGCTTATGCCTACCACTTTCATTTTTTCATCCTGGATAGTCAACATGCTGCCAACTTTTATTTTATATTTTTTTGCAAATGATTTGTCCAGAACAATTTCATTTTCAGTTTCAACAGAACGACCCTCTACCAGTTCTGGCGGTCCACCGTATTTATTTTTTGGAATATATCCGGTTAAAAATGTAGTAGCAGTTTGATTATTGAATTTTATTGTTGAAAGAATTAGCAAGACAGGTGTCGCTAATTGAACATTCGCATCTTCTTCAAGAATCATTTGCTGGTGAGTAGATAACAGCGAGGTTCCTCTTAAAATATTAGTACAATTTTTTTGTAACACCCAAAGATCAACTTTGTTTTTTTGGATGTACTCTACCGAACCATCTGCAACACCGCGATAAATGCCTAAAAGAAAGAGCATTAATATTATACACAAAGAAATTCCACCGACAGTGAGTAGTAATCTAAGCTTTTGACTTATCAATATTTTTAATGCATACATTTTTTACTCTTAAAAAAAAATTAATTTTATGAACATTAAGCAAACATCGGGACTTCAGTTTTAACATTACCCCGTATTCTTTTGAAAATCTCTTCTAAACTATGTCCGGTTATTGTAAGACCATGATTTTTTAATCCAACTGCTGTTTGAGAAGGATTATCAGTTCTTTTAATAAGTTCAACAACTTCATCTGCAAGCTCAATTGTACCGCAGGGATGATTTTGATGAGTACATAAAACTCCATCCATCCATGCATGAATATGAACAATTGCACCGATACCCGAAAACATTTTGTATATTTTTGAGTGCTCAACAGCATCGACAGAGACTCTTGATTTTGGATCAAAATTAAGAGGCATGCTTATTTGGGCCGTTCCAGATTCGTAGTTAAAATCTTTTACAAGTAGTACATCTTTTCCAACTTTAGAAATATTGGATTTGTCAATTCCTCTCCCGGTCATCCAGAAAGTTGTTTCTCCAAGTTCCGGAATATTTTCTCTTGTACTTAAATTACCATAGCTTGCACCGGTAATACCAAATATTTTATAGAGATGCCTGAGATCTTTTTCAGTTAGAACTTCTCTGAGTGGAAAAGGTGTCGGTAAAATTCCCATTTTATCCAATTCTTTTCCGTAAAATTGTATTCTATCAACAACAGGAGAACCATTCCAATACCTTTCAGGCAAATCGGGAACAAGATTATTTTCAGTAGCAAAATGGGAGCTCGCAATCGGAAGAATTCTTTTGAATACTTCAAATGGATTATATTGAAGGTGATAAAAGCCTGCTTCAGGTGTTGTAAAATATACATCAAATTTTTTTGAATTGTCTGAGACAGCATAAATCAGAAGATTAGACAATGTTCTAATCAAGGTTGTATAACAGGCTGCTTTCATTGTGCCGTTTTGGTTTTCACCAGACAAAATAGAGATAACAAAGACCGATTTTGATTTTCTTCTGAATGACCGGGGATTTTCAAGATTGGTTAAATTCAGAACAAAATTTACATCATCTAAATCCGAAGAAATTTCATGACCTTGCTTGATGCAAACATCAACTAATTCTCCAGCAAATTTATCGCGAAAAGGATTGTCACCGTTTTTTAAAACTGCAAATTTCATTTTTATTTCTCCTCTAATAAATTGTTAAGAACTTTATCGCGCATAATCATTTCATTATAATTTTCTCTTTCACGAACCAAGTGAGCTTGACCTTTACTAACTGAGATAATAGCAGGACGCGGGAAACCAAAATTTGATTCCAAACCATTGAAGTAAGCTCCTGTATCCATCAACGCTAACACTTCACCCTTTTCAACTTTTGGCAGTAATTTGTTTTTATACACAATATCTGCTGCAAAACAGCACGGACCTGAAATTGTTACATGTTCGGATACAGGCCGTTTTACATTATTGCAGAGAAAGATTTCATGATATTCGTAAAAAGTAGGAAGTGTTATTGTTCCCAAACCGCCATCTGTAATAATCCATTTTCCTATTCCGCTTCGTTCTTTTATGCGGTGCACTTTTAATAAAAGAAATTGGTTAGAGCTTGTTATGCATCTTCCAGGTTCATAAATAAGTTCAGGCAATTCAAAGTTTTTAAATATTTTTAATAATGCCCGTGATATTTCTTTTGTAAAATCAGAAAACGAATATTCCCTGTTATGTCCAAGATTTTTAGGAAAACGATTTAAAGATTGGTATACCAGCATTTCAATTGAAGTAAGCTCACGTGTAGTAAATGAAGCGAAACCACCGCCTATATCCATAATCTTTATTTTAAATCCTTCCTTTATAGTGTATTCGATAACCGGCTTTATTTTCTTTAAAGTATTTGAATAATCTTTCGGATCTCTAATGCCTGTCCCGATATGGAAATGATAGCCGCAGAAATTTATTTTAGGAGCATTCTTAATCATGTTTAATGCTCTGTGAACTTCCCCACCAATTAAATCTAATCCGAAAGGACTTCCTTTTCTCGACGCAGTTGCTGTTCCCTGATTCATTCCCTTTGGAATATAATTCGGATTTATTCTTAAAAGAATTTGTACTAGTTGATTTTTCTCCTCTGTTATTTTGATTACCGAATGCAGCTCATCTAATGAATCAATTATTAGAAATTTAACTTCCTGATGGATACATTCCGACAGAAAGCTGTTAGTTTTGCATGGTCCATTAACTATAATTTCATTCGGCTTATATCCTATTTTTAAAGCTAATTGTAGCTCAAATTCACTCATAACCTCTGCTGCCAAGCCGGAATTTTTTAAAACCTGAACAGCTGCAGGAATCGAATTGCACTTAAACGGATAATGAACGGTGATTTTCCCAGGAAAATTCTTTTCTGCTTCCTTCTGAAAATCAGTAGCTGTTTCTTTTAATCGTTTTTCATTTAGTACATAAAGTGGAGTTCCAAATTCATCAGCTAGATCTGTGACTATTAAATTATTTATTATTAATTCCCCGGTTGGATTTACTGTTAATTCGAAATCTTCAGGTGTTAATTTCTTTGTCATTTTATTAACTCATTGTTAAATTACACTTCAATAATAAAATGAAAGCAAAGTGGTTTTGTCATAGAATTGTAAAAGATATGTTAAAGTTATATAAAAGAAATTTATCTAAAGAGATAAGGTAATAAGGTTGAATTAATATAGAGCGAATTTGTTACTAAGGTTATAAAAATATTGATAAGGTTTTGGAAAAGAACTTGTTTTATTAACTTAACATTGAGCTTTAAATTTTTATAACACTCTAAGACAAAAAAGAAAAAAGTTATTAACTAAAACAGGAAAGCTTTGATAATCTTTGAAGCCGACTATTTTCATTCTATTATTTATTGTAGCGAGTAATTAAAATATTTATGTAATTTATCGCTATAATTTTTTAGTATATAAAGCAAATTCTTTATCCGGTACCAACCCTAAACGTTCAGCTGCCCTGATTGCGTAAATATTGTTTTTGCTCATCCATGTTGTTTCACAAATATCATAGTTTCTTGCTATATCCACCATCTTATTAAGCAAAAGATGATATGCCGACGTTCGTTGAAATGACTTTTTAATTCCAACTGCATAAATAATTATTTCACGGATTTTTTGTCGATCTTTTAAAAATTTTAAGTATCCGGTTAGCCCTGCTCTGCCATTTAATTTTTTCAATAAAGGGTTTATATTAAGCACACATTGGACAACTCCTACAGGCTGTCCCTCATATTCAACAAATTGGATAAGCCCCGGTTTGGTAACTAATTTTAAATATTTTGCAGCAAACAAATATTCTTCCTTACTAACAGATAAGAAATAACAGTTAGAATCAAAAGCATCGTTGTATATTTCTCTTAAAGATTCAAGCTCCTTCCTCATTTCTTTCAAATTGAATGCCCGAATAGTAAAACCATCAATATTAAAATTCCGGGTTGAATCACCATATCTTTCAGAAATATATTTTTTAATATCACAGTTTTTTCTGGTATGAATAATGGATGAAATAGAAAAACCGTTATCAGCAAGCAGTTCATTATAATACGGCGGGTTATATGTTTGAAAAAAGTTAACCGGTTTATCAAAATTATTAATTTGCATTCCTAATTCCGAGTAATGGTTTGGATTGAACGGACCTTCGATTAATTTAATATTTTGCTCAATACAATATTTTTCAATCTCATTAAATAATTGTCTTGCTGCTTCTTTATCATTAAACGATTCGAAGAATCCGAAATAAGCACATTTAATTCCAAATTTTTTATAATGCATTTTATTTATAACTATTGCAAGCCGGGAAGTAATATCTTTATCTTTATAACAGTTAAACAATTTTAACGATGCATTCTTAAAATATGGGTTTTCATTTGTGTTCAACGTTCGCTTTAGTTCAGATATTAAAGGAGGAATCCACAATTCATCATCTTTATATATTTTGAATGGAAGCTTTATAAAATCTTTTAGGCTCTTGCGGTTTGATACCGGGCTGACTTCATATCCCATGATTTCTCCTCTTTAACAATTTGTTCTACAACATAATTATTATAGATGAATGAAAGATCTTTTTTGTGTAAAGTTTGGGCCAAATCTTTAATTGAAGTAACTTTATTATCTAATGATTTAGGGTGCTCCCTTGGAACCAGCAAATTTCTGTATGTTATAATAGCATTATCTTTTGCCACCCGAATTGTTTCAAGTAAAAGTTTCTCAAATGAATCTTCCGGCATCCATTCAAATATATTCGTAAAATTAAATTTGGAAATAAAAGAATCCGGTATGGTTGAAAAATAATCTTCACAACTGCCGGTTTTTATTTCAATCTTATCTACATTCTTTTTTATTAGTTCAAAATTTTCTTCCCTCAAATAATATGGGAGATATTGAGCATCACGGTAATTTCCAAGCAATATTAAGGATAAAAAATAATTTCCTTTTATAGGCAGTTCAGTAAAAGCTCTTTTGGTTTTTTGTGAAAAATGGTTGCCGAAAGAAAAGGATTCATCTAAATATTTAAAGAATGCTTTATCAAAAAGTAAAGACATGGTTCTTCTGCTTAGAAAAATTTTAGTGAATATTTTCCAGCGTAAATTGTTCCATTTTTTACTATATAAAATCAATCTTTGTAAATAGTTTTCTACTTCGAAAAATTTATTAATTAAATTATTTCCCTCTAAAAGTTGAAGACAAACTCTTAAAAGCCTCATATATTTTTCATATCTGCCGCAGTTAATAATTCCTTTCTCAATTTTCTTTAAATTATTATTCCAGTATTCTTTCGTGTCTTGAGAGAGACTATCTCTAATTTGCCAGAATAACTGTATTCTTTTAATTGAATTTCTAACCCCTAAAAATTCAAGGAGTTGGGGGTATGTTAAAAACTTAAATGCGGTAATTTTCAATTCAAGAAGAATATTTTGGTATTGATTCAAATCCAATGCAATTATTTTTTTAGGATTGTCCAATAAAAAAGTAAGTACATTACACCCACCGGAAGTAATTGAAAATACAACATCATCAGGCTTAATCAGAAATGCTTCCCTGTCAATCTGAGGATCTTCCCAGCAATTTGAATATAAGATATCGCTGAAAACTTTTTTTCGAGATTTAACAGGTTTTGATTTCTTATTTTTATATTCCTTATCTGGTTTTGTAATTCCAATTTTAGTATGTACTATTCCCCAATCGATTACCCCAGGCATGCCGATAATCAAAGCGAAAGTAAAATTACCTGTTATTGAAGCGATTATAAACCCGGAGATAAACAATGTATACAATGCATTATACCGGAAACCATCTTTATTTATATCAAGATGATCTTTTGATGTAGTAAAATTCTTAATGCTCCGCCATGACGGGAAAAACCTCGGTACATCTTCTGCAAATTTATTATAACTTTCATTAAAGTATTTCTGAAGGGATTTTTCTTCATACTTTATTAATCTTCTGTAATGAAAATAAAAAAGAATTGGTATTACAAGCCCGATTGGAGGGAAACAAAATGAAAACCCGGTCATAGCTATAAGGTCAGCAAAATAGATAGGGTTGCGGGTAAGTCTATAGGGTCCTGTTTTTGTAAGTGCATCTGTTTGAACTTTAAATGACATTACACGTTTTGGCGTTAATAAGCTTCCGGCCCACATTCTAAGAAGAGAAACCGTTAACATTAAAAAGGATAAAAACACAAATCCCATGGTTTTTGAAGATTTGGCAGATAGGTCGAAATATTTTCCTGCAGAAACAATGATAGAATTTGAATCTCTAAAAACAAATAATGTTAATAATCCGGTAAACAGAACAATACTGAACGAGACAAAAATCCTCGCTTCAAATTCAATCTTCAAAATATTTTCATTAAATTTTTTCATTATATTCTCCTTAATTATATTTTGCACACACTTTTACTGCAGAGGGAATGATTTCAATTTCGCATGGTAGTGAAGCTAATATTTCTCCATCGGCTTCAATAGGAATATCTTCATTGGACATAAATTTTATTTTCTTTATAAACCTGTAGCTGAAAAACCTGGAATTTATATGCTTACCGGAATATATTTTGGGGAAATTGATTAATCTTTGTATTCTATTTTGTTTATGAATTAATAGAAGATCAAGGAAGTTATCGCTTAAATTTGAGAAGGGAGTAAGATTCATACCGCCGCCTGTCATACTTCCGTTTGCCACAACAATACCTGTGAATTCTCCGTTAATTTCTATCCTCTCATCAATTATCATGGAAATTTCAGGATTAGGGAAATTAAAAACGGTGGAAAGTGATCCGATACCGAATGCAAGAAATCCCCCTTTTCGTTTAAGATTTTGATTAACATTTTTTACAACTGCTCCGCCTATTCCAATTTGAAATTCATTTATAAAATATCTTATGTTTTTTTTACCTTTGAGATTAAATGAAATTTGCCCTGCATCTACATTCCTTTTATAACCTTCTTTAATTACCTGTAACTGTTCATCTAAAGTCTTTGGCAGGCACAAACTTTGAGCAAAGCCCTGACCCGTGCCGCAACTTAATATTCCTAATACGCAAGATTTGCTTTCATTATTTTCATTTTTTAACAAACCATTAACTATTTCTTGTATTGTACCATCACCGCCAACTGCAATTAGTAAATCACAGCCTTCATCTAACGCGTTTCCGGTATATAAAAAAGCATCATTTGATTTTTTAGTAATCCATAATGAATAATTATTTCCGAAATATTCTTCCACTGCAGATAATATTTTATCACGACAATCACCAGTTCTTCCTCCTTTAGATGCAGGATTAAAAATAATATGTAGATTTTTTCCAGTCATTTTATTTTTGATATTTGCTGAAGAAATTTTAATAAAGATAAAAGGAAGACTTGTCAAAGATTTGTAAAACAGATGTAAAAAAAAGATCTATTGGAGAAGATTTCTAAATTAGAAAATATGCCCAAAATTTAAATAAAACCCGGTTGATTCTTCGCTCATTCCAACATCAAGGCGAATAATAAAAGTATCCATATAGAAACGAAGCCCAAACATCGGGTTATAAACCCAATCTTTTAGATCTATCTTAGCAATTGAATCCCAAACTTTGCCTGCATCAATTCCCAGCACACCTCCAAATCTCCAACATATTGGAAATCTAAGTTCAGCATTTAAAATAGCTGAAGTTTCATCAAGAAATCTATCTTGAGGATAGCCCCGAAGTGTATTGTTTCCACCAATTGGAAGCAATACCTGAACCGGCAGATCGGTGCCGTTCAAAGCCTGGATGCCCGCCCTAAACGCAAAAACAGTTTTCGGATAGAATAACAATGAGTAATATTGAAAGTAGCCAGCATATCTTACGAATGAAGTATTGGTAAATGATATTTGAGGTGCATATTCTGTTTCTCCGGATAAAACCACACCTTTTGAAGGGTTTATAAAACTATTCCTTGTATCATATCTGAGAGAAAAATTTAATGAACTGAAATTTACTTTAGCAGCACTAAAAGATGAATTCAGTTCCAGTAATTTACTGGTATCGGAATAATTGAAGTTTCTTACAATTTTATATTTTAAACCGAATTGACCGACAAAATTTTTTGAAAAACCCCGGCTAAAATTTAATCCAATTTCTAAGGGCTCTTTAGTATATTCCTCATTATCGTTATAATTAGATTTATTCCCTATACCGAAGAAATTATTTTTAATATATTTGTCGTAATCAATAGTTAGATCAATTGCTACGGGATATATTTTCCCCTGACGCAGTTCAAAATCCGGAATTGAAAAAACAAACCTGTACCATCTTTCCCCTTTAGTGCTGTTGAAAAGAGTTGCATCAAAAGACTCATCATCATTCAATAAATTAAGAAAAAAAGCTTTTGCACCATATCCAAAACCTACATCAGTATCATAAGAAATAATCGGTAGTGGTTCAATTGTGTGATCTTCTAAAGGAATTACTTCATCGAATTCTTTAGGAGAATTCTTTAAAATATTTTCTACATTTATCCGTGTTATTACTCCGAAATGATCAGAGGTATGGGTGCCATTTGAAGCTGAGTCCAAAATTATTTTGCAGTTTGCAATATTACCAGGATTGAAATGGTTGTCAAGAAATATATAGTCGATCCTTCTCGGTGTTGAATCATAAATCGAATTAACGATATCGTAGCCTTTTAATCGATTTCCATCAGCATCCGTAAAATTGGTTGAATAACTTATATTCTCATTTTTCTCCGGATCCCATGTGTAAGCAAGTGAAAAATTATTCGTAACAAAAGTATCAAGCAATTTATTTTCTTTAATAAAAGATTTTAATCCACTGTCAGATGATGAGGTATTAAAATCCCCCCCAACAATAAACGGGTATTCCTTTGGAAGGTCATTAAGTTTGTCAGTCAATTCTTCAAATTCTTCTTTCTTTATCTGAATTTTATCCTCCCATTTTTCCAATGTTTCCGAAAAATCTTGCTGGTTAATAGAATTTTGCTTACAGTAATTTTCAAATTTAATTTTTAATAATGAGTCACCGGGAACATTAGCAAGAAGGTGAACATTAATTAAGTAAAATGGCATTCCCTCGACTTTAATTTTGCCGACAAGAGCAAAATTTGATTCACTAAAATGTACTGATAATGGCTCACCGATTATCCCGAAAGAGCTTGATAATTTCCATGAGTCATAATAATCTAATTCAAGCTTAGGATTAGCAAGAATTGTAATCCCCTCTTTTAAATTTGACGGTATTCCATATGAACTAATCTTAATTCCTGCATTACATACTTGATGAATTTCTTCGAATGAAAGGGAATCAGCTAACCTAGCTGAAAATTTTCCAACAGGGTTTGCTTCTTGCAAAAAAATCACATCGGGTTTTAAAACTTTTAGTTTATTAAGAAGTAATTTGAAGCGGGCTTCTTTTCTAGCAGGCGTTTCGTACTCGCCCATTTTGAAATTACCATGGTAATCAAGTCCGGACCAAACATTAATTGTAAGAATTTTTAAGCTTGAGCTTTGTGAAAAAACAGACAATGAAAAAGTAATCAATAAAGCTATGATTTTCATTTTTACTTTTAAATAATAAAAGTGATAAATAATAATTACTAATAACCAAAGTTATATGTAAAACCTAACCATGGAATAAAAGGGAAACCTCTTGATTCAGATAAAAGTGAAGAATTGGTTATCAGTCCAAAATCGCCGGCAACATGTTCACCAAAAAATCTTAATCCAAATGACAATAATGCGTCATCTCCATTTGTCGGGATCCAATTCTCCGAAATGATTTTAACATCGTTAGATAGCCTAATCTCGCCCCCTGCAATTATGATAGGATTTTCAGAGAATCCATTTTCTCCAGTAAATCCGTTTCCTAAACCTAATGTTATTGCTTTGTCATCTGAACCAATAGTTGCAATCCCATAAACAACCCCTCCTGCAGAATAACTAAAAACAGTCATATAAAATAAGCCCGTACTTACACCAATGTTATCTTTTGGGAATAGAGTAAACTTTAGATTTCCATAAACCAGTTGATTTTCGGCACCGGGGATTAAACTTACTCCTCCGCTTATAATTGCAAAATCACTAATTCCAACCGCAACAAACGGAAAAAATATCATATAATCAGATAAATAGCCCTCGCCGGCATTAAGGGATCTTGCAGTCGGTGCTAAAAATAACTTGGTGCGGTTCGGATCAAATTTTTGAAGAGATCCATTAACAACATTACCCCTTAATTTCTTAAAACCTAAAATTTTATTTTGCGGTATTTTCATCTCAATACCGGAAGTATCTCTAATAATAAAACAGGTATCTCTATAATCTTCAACAATACCTGTATATTCTTCTCCGTTTACCAAATCTATACGAGTAAAGTTCAAAGGTTTTTTATTCCATTCCTGTGCAATCATCATTATATCTTTATTCATTAATTGTATTTTTTGTCCGGCTAGATTATTTATAAGAGTTGCGAATTGACCTTGATTAACAATACTGCCGAAAAAAATATCCCCGTTTTTCATTTCGATCATTTGGGGGAAGAAATTTGCTGAATCGGTTTGGCATTTTAATATTTCTTGATTAAGACTTAATAAAATAAAAAGTAATAAAACTAATATTTTTTTAACGGGCATTTCCCCCTCCTTTTATAGTAATTATCTTGAGTAAAATTAAAATAGATATTAAAAAAATTTGTCATTAAATTGTAAAAACCTGGTAATAATAATGTAGACTCCCTTTAGTTATAAAGGCTTAACATATCTCTTTCTCACTTAACAAATTTATAACCGCTTTTAGGGATAGTAAGAATATGAACCGGTTCGGCAGGATCATTTTCAATCTTCTTACGAATTGAGAGGATGTAATTATCTACTGTGCGTGTAGTTGGAAAAGCTTCATAACCCCAGACATCATCGAGAAGTTTATCCCTGGAAACTACTTCTCCTTCCCTTTCTATTAAATATTTTAAGATTTTGAATTCCAGTGTAGTAAGTTTTATCGGTTCCCCATTCTTTAATGCTTCCATTTTTTTGAAATCTAAATTTATTCCATTAAAGCTAAATTCATCTAGGTTTTTAATTAATTCAGCTTTGCGTCTTAATATAGCTTTTATTCTTGCATGCAGTTCTCTTATGCTAAACGGTTTTGTCATATAGTCGTCGGCACCGATTTCAAGCCCAAGCACTTTATCTATTTCTTCCTTCTTACTGGTAAGCATAAGAATGGGTGTATTTATTCCGCTTTTTCTAAGATCACGGCAAATCTCAAATCCGTCTTTATTGGGAAGCATAACGTCAAGTATAATTAAATCTATATTTAGGGATTTGCCCAGTTTAAATCCTTCCTCACCGTCCGTCGAAGATACTACACTATATCCTTCTGATTCGAGACTTGAAATCAATCCTTTCAATATTGCAGGATCATCTTCAACTATTAATATTTTTTTCATAACATTTCTCCCTTGGAAAAGATAATGTAAATACACATCCATTATCAGGAATATTTTTTATTAATAATTGTCCTTTATGTATTGTCATTATTTGATTTACCAAAGTAAGCCCTATTCCGCTGCCTGGGATTTTTTGCTTTTTTGCAGACTCACTTCTGTAATATGGTTTAGTAAGTTTTAATAACTCATCCTGCGAAAGACAAGTACTGTCGTTTTCAAAATTAATATTTATTGACTTTTCATTTTTTTCAAGATCAACAAATACCTTTTTAGGACTTGATGAATACTTTATACCATTAGACAAAAGATTTATAATAGCACTTTGAATTAAATCCACATCCCCGTTTAATACGCATTCCTCCTTGCAAATTTTAGTAATTACCTGGCAATCTTCTATTTTAGTTTGATAAGACATTAATGCGATTGTATGTTTAAGTAAAGATTTAATATCAATATCAGTTAGATGAAATTCCTTGACTCCTCTTTCTATCTTTGAGAGATCCAAAACATTCTCAATTAGTCTACTGAGCCTGTCACATTCGCCTTCAATTATTTCAAGGTATTCTTCTTTTTTATCCGGTTCCAGGTTAGTATTTATATGAAGAAATTCAGCAAACATCCTGATTGAAGTTAATGGAGTTTTAAGTTCATGGGATACGCTGGATAGAAAGAATGATTTTAATTGATTTAACTCTTGTAGTTTTTCTTTAAGCAACTGCTCGCGTATCAATTTTTCCTGAATTTGTATCCGTTCAATTGTTAAGCCTGCCTGTAAACAAACTTCAATTAATAAATCCAGGTCTTCAATAGTAAACCGGCTGCCTGATTTTTTCCCTCCAAGAACTAAAAAGCCAAGCAATTCATCGGAATTTGATTTTATAGGAAATATTAATGCCATTCCCCATCTTTTAAATACTTCGATATCTGCTTCTTCAATCGGGCTTCCGGGTTCTATTTTATCTTTTATTGCTACCGGCTGACTTAAATTGGTCTTTAACTTTTGCTGATCAATGAAAATACCCCTCCCTTTTAATATGTCAAAATTTTCTCCTGCCTGAAGATAAATCCTACTGTTGGTTTTTGAGAGTAAGAAAAATCCCTGCCTTTTAACAGGAATGATAACCTTTATTTGCTTAACAATTTTTTCGGCTAAAATATTTATTTCACTACTATTTTTAATTTCATCCAGAAATTTCCGGGAGGCAATTCTAAAATCATATCTAACTCTGAAAAATTTCTTATTAATAAATTTCTGAACTTTTTCTTTAGCCGGAGTAAACAAAAGGGCAATTATAACTGCCGCAATTCCTGAAGATAAAAACTCGTTAATATTCTTAACAAATTCCGATAATAGAGCTACTATAACAGCATAAACTATAATTAAAATGCCGATTGATAAAAAATAGATTAAGCTTCGTTCTATTATTAAGTCAATATCAAATATGTGATACTTTAAAATTGCAATTGCAAATGTTGCCGGGATGAATAACATAAAAATTATCACCAGCTCTTCGGGTACGAGTCCATAATTAGTTATTTCTTGTGGAATTACCCATAAACACGCATACATTAATGGACCTAAAATAAATCCTAGTAATATCCATCTTAGCTTTTTCTTTTCCGACAAATTTTGGGAAGTTATATATGAATGAATAAAAATAATTAATCCGGAAATAATGCAGGCAGCCATATAAATGCGGCTGTAATTAAATATTATAAGATATTCCTTTATGGCATCTGCTGTAGCTGATGATATAGCTTTGATAAAAAATATAGAAGTTAATATTGATATGATTAGCGCAGAAGAATATAAAAACCCTATAAAGACTTTGGGAACATTCTTTTCTCTAGGAAAACTTAATGTAAAATGAACAAATATTGCAGGTGCTAGAGAATATGAAATTGAAAATATTGCGTGAATAACATAATCAACAATAGTAGGAGGATTATTATAATTTCCCCATGTCATCATAATTATTGATGCTGTAATTAGATTTACCCAGAAAAGTAATCTTGCAGGTTTATTATCAGGTTTCTTTAAAATTACAAAAGTTCCAATCACTATAAGAAGAAAGCCAGCTAAGTAGGCTGTAATTATATAAAAGATTGAATAAAATTTTATTAACTTAACCGGAGTTGAAAAAATATTTCCATTTTTTAAATAATTAATTTGAACAAATGAGCCCGGTTTATAACCATCTAAAAAAACTTCGACTTCGTCCTGTGAAGTTAATTTTCTCTCATTTATGGAAATTAAAGTATCGCCAATAGATATTATACTTCTATGTAGTTGATTCTCTTTTACTATAAGACATGTGTCGAGAGAGTGAAATTTAAATGGTAAATCCGGCTTATAAATTGTATTGTAAAAAGATAGAAAAGAAAAGAGGAGTATAAATAAATCGCCCCCGAGAATAAGAATATATAATTTTATTTTACTACGCATATAATCCCCGGTTAAAAGGTAATGCGCACAAGACACTGTAAAAGAGAATTGCAATCCGTTAAAACATAAATAAAAGAGTTATTACTTTCAAATTATATTTTATTGTAGTAAGAATTTATTAAAATGCACCTTCTTCTATAATGTCATCTTTAATTAGACTAAAATTACTGGGGGAAATATTCTAAAAGAACACCGCTGATCCTTTGTATTTTCAGCATCTCTTGTTCTTAATTTGAATATTTTCTTCTGTTGTTAATCAAAACCAGAAATTTTTAAAATACAAAGCCACCCCTTGAAAGTTGGTTTCAAGAGCAGAATCTACAAAATTGTTAGTATGATAATACTCCAGGACAAAATGATTTGCAACAAAACCAATGACATTATTTTCAATTGATCTGCTTAATAATTTAAAAATCCCTTCTGAAGAAAAACCGAAACCGTTTGATTTATAGTTATTAAAACCATGCCCGTTGTATCGGCCGGAAGTAATTATAACAGTCTCAAATAATCTAAAAATATGCCCGCGGTGTACAACAACATCTTTATCCCCCTTCAATTCAATTAAATGTTTTCCAAAATTAATATCTCCCAGCATGCTTTGATATCCTTCAAATCCCTTTGAATCACTTTTAATAAGAATATCCTCTGCTTCTGCGGAAAAAGAATAATTAAAAGCATTCAATTTGATTTGATCAGTGAACAGATCAATTCCGAAATCAAAAGTATAACCAAGCCTGGCTGTTCTCGGTATCGGATCTGCCTGCGCATCGTCTACATATTTAATCTTTTTTCCGAGGTTTAAAATTGAATAACCTAATGATAGATCGAATTTAGGTTTAACATATGATTCTTTATCTAGGGAATATTTAACATCATTAAATAATAATTGTGAAAATGGAGCGGTTATTAATGCTCCGAAATCGAAAGCAGTTCCGCTTGCTTCGGCGTTTTTATTGCTCATACCTACAGGCAGATCACTTAAATAAGAATTATATGATTTTATAGAAAAACCTAAATTAAAAAGAAGCAGATAGTTGTAAGCTGCTCCTAGGCTATAACAATCAAAAACATCATAACTTTCAAATGAACCGTTATTTCCTATAAATTCACCATAACTCAGTCTGTTATGAATATACCCCAATCCAATCGATAGTGGAATATCATTTACATCCTTATGGAAATTGTAACCGGCAGTCATTCCGAAAGTCTGGAATGTAAGATTAATACCGGGAAAGGCATTCCCCAGCCATTTAGTTTTTTGAGATAAAGCAAGAAATGAAAAACTATTCTCTCTTGAGAAATATCCTAACTGAGATGGATTGTAATAAAATCCAAGGGGATCACTCATAGGAACTGATACACCTATTTGTCCAGCGCCGAATAATAGCGGAGATTGTTGTAATTCTAAAAATGGAACAGCTGCTTCCCCCTGTCCAAATAATGTTTTAATAAATAATAAAAAAATTAATGCGAGATAATACTTTTTCATAATGACCCCCTATATGACTTTAAATATTTTACAGAACTATTATACAATAATAATTTTTTTTATATAATAAAACTCTAAAATAGCGTCTGCATTAAAGAATAGCTCTTAATCCATTGTATTTAAAACAAGAATTATTTAACCAGAATTAATTTATTTACAGCCTGGAATTCGCCATCATGATTACCACAAGGCACAGCATCAAGTTTATAGAAGTATACTCCCGAAGTTAAGTTTGATGCATTGAAATTTACTTCGTAAGAACCCGGATTCTTTTCACCGGAAACAAGCACTTCCACTTCTTCTCCCAAAATGTCATATATTTTTAGAGTTATATAACTCTTTTCAGCAATGTTATATTTAATCTTTGTTGCAGGATTAAAAGGATTGGGATAATTTTGAAATAATTTAAAATCCATATTTTGAGAACTGCTATTTTTAACAACTAACGGATTGGGATTAAGTATTTTTATATTATCAAACCACAATCCTGCCGATCCCATGTCTCCGTATTCAGAATCAATTTGAAAATATTCTATTGCAGACCAATCAAATTTTCCTTCGGGATTATACCATGTATCATTATCCCAGGAACCATGTTCCGTAAAATTCTTAAGAGGAATACTTAAATGCTGCCAGCTGCCGTCATACACAACATTGTTTGTGTCTAATGTATAACGCATGCGCCATGGATGATCGGAACTGTCTTTTTTAGTATCTATAAAACGTATATCTACCGGTGTTGCTACAGTGCCTTTTATATAGAGATCAATTACATAATCTTCAGAAACTAACAGGGACAAATCTTTAATAGGTTTAAAGTTGAAACTTATGGTGTTATACTGTAAAGCACCCGTCCAGTATATATCAAAATCACCGCTTTGAGGATTATCCGTACTCCAAAAATCGGTTGTACCTGAACCGGAACCAAGTATATTTTCGCCTATATTATCGTTATAAATATCAAACCCGGTTGAATCAGGTTTTAAAATATAATCCTGCTGCGATGGTTCATTAAATCCTAAAGCATTTAACAATGGGATATTGAGATCGTAATCAAAAAGTTCATTACTTCCTTTTTCAAAAAGTCCGAAGCCTCCCTGGTAATCCCAGGTAGTCCACGCTATTCCTTTTGATTCCAAATATTCTCTTACAGTCCGGTACCAGTAAGTTCTATCGCTATCCTGAGCATTATTCATCAGCACACCGAACTCGCCGCAATATAATTTTACATTCCTGTTTTTTTGAAAATTGTCTGCAATATTTATTAGGTTCTGCACCTTGCTTATAGTTCCATCATTCATATAGTTATTTAAGCTGCTTTCAATCCAGGTGCCTTTTAACTGAGCCGGGCACGCCGGCATTTTAGCGGAATTATATGGAAACGGAACACCACCTAGAGGAACCATTGAAGGATCCGTCCAGCCTGCCCCCTGGTGGGTAAAAACAAATGGATCATAAAAATGGAAAGTATAAATCAAATTCGTATCGGTGTATACAGGCAGTGCCGCAAGATTATTATAACTGTTCCAGTTGGCACCTCCCACAACTATTGTATGTACAGTATCAATTTTTCTTATTGCACTTAAAGTTTCAAGCTGGATTCTATTCCATGTGCTGTCCGCTATACCATGAGGCTCGTTAAGGATTTCATAATAAATATATTTTGAACGGTCTTTATACCTTTCGGCCATATGAGACCAAACAGGTATTAAAACACTATCAATATCAGGACTGGTTGATTGTGTTACATCAAAAGTATGGTTATCCAGGATAAGATTAATCTTCAGTTCTTCAGCCCAATCAATTACATGGTCAAGCATATAAACAAAAAAAGGATCAAGAGTATAATCAGGTGCACCGCTTGTCATATAATGCAGGTTTATCGGGAGCCTTATAACATCAGCACCAAGTGACTTTATTCTTTCAAAATCATGTTTAGTATATTTATTAAATTGAATCGCTGCCGGATTATTTGCCTGGAACCAATTTGTTAAATTAACACCCTTGTGAAAAGGCATTTCCTGTGAATATAATATTGGAGATAACATAAAAAGAATAAGCAAAAGTTTTTTCATAACTATATGTTTCCAAAATGTTTTACAACATGTTTAATAAGGTGAAATACTTTGAAAACAGTTAAAGAATAGCTATTTATCCGCATATTCCCCTTATTCCCTTAGTTAAAATAAAAAAAGATAATTAGAAAAAAAATTCTTTTTTATTGGGAAAAAAGCTATTACTAGGATAGAGAAAGGAACCCAATTATTTTACTAACTCAAGTTGAATGCTTCCGCCGGGGCTATTAACCACACCCTTTATTTGGAATATGATGGAATTGCAAATAAGCATTCTCATAAAAAGAATTTGATTAAATTAGTATTACCTTATAAATAATCAAAACGAAAATTGAAATTAATATTTTTAATTAATATTTTTAATAGTATTTCAAGTAGTTAAGAAATAATTTTTAACATTTGAAACAAAAAGATTTTTTTTTGAGCAAAACAATTCCAATGTTTGTGAATTATTTTCTAAAGGCAATTAAAATATTATGGATATGTCACAACAAAATTTAGCAGCAATTGATATAGGAACCAATTCCTTCCATTTAATAGTAGTCCGGGTTAAAGAAGATGGAAACTTTGAAATAATAGACAGGGAAAAAGAGGTAATCCGTCTCGGCGAAGGGAGTGCGGGTGACATAAAGATTATAAAACCTGAAGCATTTAAAAGAGCATTTGATGCCTTAAAAAGATTTAAAGGGATAGCTGACTCTCATAATGCGATTATACGTGCCGTGGCTACAAGTGCTGTTAGGGAAGCACACAACAAAAATGATTTTATGGAACAGGTTTTTGCAAAGACCGGCATTAATATTGAAATAATCAGCGGAATTGAAGAAGCGCGTCTTATTTACCTTGGTGTTCTTAAAGCTGTACCGGTTTTTGATAAAAAAATCCTGGCAATTGATATCGGGGGAGGGAGTACAGAGTTTCTTATAGGCAAAAAAGGAGAGCCGGTTTTTTCCGTAAGTATGAAAATCGGCGCCGTTCGTTTAACTCAAAAATTTTTTCCTGATTTTCAAGTTAATAAAGATCGTATTAATGATTGCAGTGATTGGATTGAAGGGGAATTATACCAACCCGCAAATACAATTAAGAAGAAAAAATTTCAGGTGTGTGTGGGTTCATCAGGTACAATTATGTCTGCCGGCTTAATGATAAGTGCTTTAAAAAATAATTCATCTTCAGGTAATGGCATTCTAAATAATTTCGTATTTACAAAAGAAGAATTATACGAGATTGAAAACGAAGTGCTCAGCAGGAAAACTGTTGAGAAACGAAAAAAGATTCCGGGGATTGATGATAAAAGAGCGGAAATCATCCCTGCAGGTATTATTATTTTGAGTACAATCTTTAAACTATTTGAGCTTGATAAAATTACTATTTCCGGGTATGCTCTGCGGGAAGGGATAATTATAGACATTTTGCAAAAGCATCATGCCGATCAATCAAAACCGGGTTTTGAAAACATCAGAAAACAAAGCATTAATAATCTTTCAAAGTCATGCCGGAATGACACATCACACGGTAAACACGTTGCAAAACTGTCACTTCAACTATTTGATCAACTTAAGGACTTGCACAAGCTCGATGATGAATGCAGGGAATACCTTGAAGCAGCTGCCATTCTTCATGATGTTGGTTACCATATTTCCCATGCAAACCACCACCGCCATAGTTTTTATATAATTAGAAATAGTGAGTTGCTTGGCTTTAATGAAAATGAAATTAATATTATTGCACATACAGCTAGATATCATAGGAAGAGCCATCCTAAATCCGGTCATCATGAATTTAAAGCACTGCCAACCGAAATTCAGACAATAATTAAAAAGTTAGCTGCAATACTACGTATAGCAGATTCATTCGACAGAACTCACAGAAAATTAATTTCCGGTCTTGAGGCATTTGTAAAAAATGAAAGCGTGGAGATTTTATTGCACTGCAGCAGCAGTACAAAACCTGATATTGAATTGTGGAATCTTGAGAGAAGAAAAGGATTATTTGAGGAAGTATTTGATAAAAAAGTTATTGTGAAAATGTGATTACACCTATATAGAATTATTCGGCTTTAAACTGCTATCCAATTTTTAATATCTATTAAATTCCATTTGCTATAATTAAGCACAGTACAAATATTGAAAACGCAATTGGTGTCATTATTCTTTTTTCCCATTTACTTTTCGACATAATATTCCCGATAGTGCTCAATCCAAAAAGAACGACAAAAAACCAGAGAAGAATTGTAATTACATCAGGCTGATTAAGAATATTTATTATGCCTGCTTTTTCCGTTACAGAGATTCCTGCTATAATAAATATAATTACTGAGATTAAGCTTCCAATACGTAGACCGATCGGAAGTATCCTATATTTTCCTCCCCACGCTAAATTACCAAAAGGTGCACCCAATGCTAAAAGAAGCTGAAATAAAGCCAACCCGGAAAAAATAAATACTGTAATCCAGGCAGCAACTTCTGCAACTTGAATATTTCCCATTATTATTCTTTTTGATTTCTACTTATTCACTATTTGATAATTTAAATTTAATTACTTTATCGATTAAAATATGTTATGCTTTGATTTTTTATTATTATTTTTGAGCCTGATTTTTACTAAAATATAGCAAGGGAAGATTGGTGAACATTTCCAAAACCGGAAATTTTATTTATTCGAAATTAAAAGAAAATCCTTACCTGATATTTATTCTGTTTGCTGCACTATTCATAAGAGTTTATTCTGTAGCAATAAACGGGATCGGATATACAATCGATTCCCAGAATTATATAAAACAAGCCGGGATGCTTTTGGAAGGTCGTTATTCTATTTATTTTCCAAATGGTTTTCCATTGATTGTCACATTATTCTTGCCTTTTAAAAATATTTTTGATTTAGGCATCTGCCTGGTAACATTAAATATTATTTTATCCACAGTAACAGTTTATTTAATTTATGAAATATGCTGGGAATCTTTTAACAAAAAATATATTGCATTAATAGCAATAACAATTGCAGCAGTTTATCCAAACCAGGTAAAATATGTTCATTGGTTTTTATCCGAAGTGCCGGCCGCTTTTTTTATAACATTATCTCTTTATTTCTTTGTTAAAAAGAAATATATGTTTTCAGGTAGTGCTATAGGTTTTGCATCAATGATTAGAACTACACTTTTGCCGGTAGGAATTTTATTTACTTTATATTTAATTATTAAAAGGAATACTTCCGCTTATAAATATTTCGCTTTTTATTCTCTTGTAATTTTAATCTTTTTAATGTATGGATATGCCCGGACAGGCTTTTTTACAATAGGTCAGAATGCTGCACACAATCTTTCAATTACTACAGAATATTCCGATACCGCTTCATTTCCAAAAGTACATCTAAAAACTTTAAACGGATCTTTGAATGATTATGTAAAGTATGCAATCACCAATCCGTCCGATTTTACAATTGAAAGGCTTGAAAATTTTTGGGATTTATGGGGTCCAATGCCTCCTTGGGGAGAAACATGGAAAGGACGTTCCAAATTCTTTTGGGTAATCGGAGTGAGGTCAATATTATTATTATTGGCAATTTGGGGATTCATTAAATCTGATAAAAATCCTACTGTAATATTTTCAATTCTTGCTATTTCAGCAATTACTTTTATTCATATGTTCTATTTTTCCGATCCAAGGTTTACACACACAATTGAACCTTTTGCAATTATACTGGCTTCAATAGGGCTTGGAAGTCTTTTTGAGATGAGCAGGAAGATTTTAAAACCGAAATTATCTTAATTGTCTTAGATTCAAGTAATTTTATCCTTGTTAAAAATATGATGGTTCTATTACTTTATACTAAGGTTGATTTAACTCAATAATTATTCTGATCGATATTAGTAATTTTAATAAATAAAATTTTATCCATGTTTACGGTAATTGAAGTATAGGACATCAATATTTCTTTTATCACAATCATTTAATGAAAAATCGCATAAAAAATAATGGAGGACTAATATGCTCAAAAGATTATACTTTATATTTTTCTTAGTTTTTTTATCTCTCACTTTATTTAGCTGCGGAAGAAATAAAGGGATGAAATATGAACCTGCTAAAATGATGAAGCAACCCGACAGCACTGCTATAACCAAGGCGATAGCTAACTTAGGTCCGACAAAAGGGAATGATGTTAAAGGAACTGTAATATTTACTAAAGTAGATGGCGGTATAAAAATAGTTGCCGATGTTGAAGGTTTAACTCCCGGGAAACATGGATTTCATGTTCATGAATATGGAGACTGTACATCTCCTGATGGCAGTTCTGCAGGCGGTCATTTTAATCCCGATGGAGTTAAACACGGAGGACCGAATGATCCTATTAGACATGTCGGAGATATGGGAAACCTTGTTGCCGGCAAAGACGGCAGAGCTCATTACGAATGGGTTGATTCTTTAATGACCTTTTATGGTCCCCATAATATAATAGGCAGAAGCGTAATAGTACATGGAGGTGCAGACGATTTAAAATCACAGCCATCAGGTAATGCTGGTCCGAGAGTTGCATGTGGTGTTATAGAAGCTGAAATGTAATTTTCAAAAATCCCCAATGATTTAATACTTAAAATAAAATCAGCGGTTATAAATTTTTAAGTTCAATTAAAAAGATAAAACGTAAAGTTTCTTTTATTCGGAATCAACAGTTTCGGCTACTTCAGCAGAAACTAAAATTCTTCCGCAGTATTCACAAAAGAAAAGTCTGTTATTTCTTCTAATCTCCAGTTGTCTTTGTGAAGGAACTATATTATGACATCCTGAACAAGCAGAGCGTTTTATAGTTGCAACTGCTTTTCCTTTTTTAGCTTTCCTTATACGCATATAGGCAGAATAGTCGGCTTTTTTTGTTTTACTTTCAATTTCTTTTCTTTTATCTCTTAACTTCACTTCTTCTTTTTCATTAGTCTTAATTATTTCCTTAAGATCCGCTTCTTTAGCTTTTAGCTCGTCTTTTAATTCGTTTAATTGAGGTTTAATTTCTTCAATTTCATCGGCCAGTGATTTACTTCTGTCCGCAAGAGTGTTATTTTCAGTTTCAAGCTTATTCATTTGTTCATCGGTATGATCAATCTCTTTCGTAAGTGCATCATATTCTTTATTGTTTCGAACCTGATAAAGCTGGGCTTTAAATTTTTTCTGGTTAGCTTTTAATTTTTCAATTTCTTCATCATTCTCCTCCCTTTTCTTCAATGATTCTTTCCGCCCTTTTTCTTTAGAATCAATATCGGCCTTTAAAGTATTAAGCTTTTCCTTTAGAGATTCAACGGCGTTTGGCAAGTCACCCCTCAATTCCTCCAAATCATCAAGCTGATCATCTATACTTTGTAATTCATAAAGAATTAATAATCTGTCAATCAATTTCTATTGCTCCTTAATTGTTAAAAAAAATAATGGGATTTGTTGATTTACTATATTTAAAAATTTTAATAGTTGTTCCAGTATCAAGAAAATTTGTCAACTTCCGTTCAACTTCATTTATAGAATGAATTTCAGTTTCATAATGCCCTGCATCAATTAAGAGTATTTCACCTGCAGCATCATGGAAGCTATGATATTTATCATCGTCATTTATATAAGCATCAGCACCTGATTTAATCGCATCTGTGATATATTCACTTCCGGCACCGCCGCAGACAGCAACCTTTTTAATTTTGTCATTTTTCCCCGGTGCATATCTTAATCCTTTGACATTTAAACTTTTAGAAACATGCAATAAGAATTCCTTTGAAGATATATAAACTTCGAGTTCTCCAATAGCTCCTGCACCATAATTAATATTTTGATTTTTTAGCGGGTAAATATCGAATGCAGGTTCTTCATAAGGATGTTCCTGCCTCAAAGCTCTAATTACAGAATTTAATTTCCATGAATCGACAATAACTTCCAGTCTATATTCCTCTACTGTTTCAAATTTTTCTTTTTGCCCGGTCGAAGGATTGGATTTTTCCGATCCTTTAAATGTACCTTCACCCTTGGTTCTGAAACTGCAATTACTGTATTCCCCGATTATTCCGCACCCGGAGTTAAATAAAGCTTCCGCAACCTGCTGCAGATGAGTTTGGGGAACAAATACAACCAATTTATATTGATTAGAATCGAGCGGAACTAGAAAATTTATATTTTTAAGACCCAATGTTTTTGCAAGTTCAAAACTTACACCGTCTTTAGTATAATCAAGATTTGTATGTTCTGAATAAAGATTGATCTCCTTTTTAATCAATTTTTCCAGAAGTTTTGAATTTTTATCTTTTTGCAGGTCAATCTTTTTTAAGGGGTGAAAAAGAAGGGGATGGTGGGATATAATTAAATTACAATTTTTTTCTACTGCTTCATCAATAACATTTGATGTTAATTCAAGGCAAAGTAAGATATTATTTATTTCTCTATCCGCCGAACCGACTTGTAAACCTACATTATCTCTTTGCCAGGCAATTTCTTTTGGTACCCACTCTTCCAAATTTTTAATAATCTCGCTGCATTTCATATAAAAAAAATGCACCCCGATTAAATCGGGGTGCATTTCTAATTTTATAGCTATTTGTAATGGTTCTCTAAAGAACCAAATACAAGTTTGAAATATTTAAACTTCTCAAAAATTTTTTCAACCATGTTAAGTCAACAAATATAAACTTTTAACGCTTAACAAACAAATTAAAGATATTTAGAAAATATTCTCTTTTCACAATAATTGGAAAGATTAAAAAAAATTAATTTGACTCAAACCAGTTATTATCTTCTTTTATTAATTCAATTAATGCATCCACGGCATTTTTAGCAGGAATATTTCTTCTTACAATATTTTTCTCTCTATATAATGTGATTTTTCCCACACCTGAACCGACATAACCATAATCGGCATCCGCCATTTCACCGGGTCCATTAACAATACATCCCATAATCGCAATTTTTACTCCTTTAAGATGCTCGGTCCGCTTCCTTATCATTTCAGTGGTTTCTTGAAGATCAAATAAAGTTCTTCCGCATGACGGGCAGGCAATATATTCGGTTTTCGATATTCTTACCCTTGCAGCCTGTAAAATTCCAAATAAAATTCTATTAATGATTTTTTCTTCGGATTCTCTTTTTGTAATAAAACTTCTAACTAAAATTTCTTTACCCGGATCTTTTTCTTCAACGGCTTTAATATTTTTAACATTAACCCAGACACCATCACCAAAACCATCAATTAATAAAGAGCCAAAATCTGTTGAAGTATACAACCGGATTTGATCTAAATTTATATCGTGGTAGCTTCTTTTAATAATTACAGGATTTTTAACTTCATTTTTAATTAAATCGAAAAATACTCTACGCTGTTCAGCCATTCCATGAAGATTATTTGTTTCAAGGACTAAAATTGCTGTTGTATCACTTCTAACATTACTAATAAATTCACTTGATAATTTATGAATATCAAAATGTATAAAATTGGCTGTACCTGATTTTTCTTTTGCATTTAAATATTCTGAAACAGAAAATAGTGGCAGTTTGTTTAATTTATTCTCAAGATTCTGCCAATAACTAAAATTATATATCGGATGCAATCCATTAGGAATATCGAATGGAATTTCTTTATCTCCAAGATAAATTATATCCGGGGCATTATCGCTCATATTCCATTTATCGGTCACGGAATCATAAAAATAACCTATGTCCTCAAGATCTTTTTGATTATTTATATTACGCAGACTATAATCGCTAATTACCCGCGGAACATTGCTGCCACCAATAAATGCATCTTGAACAGAATGTCTTTTTTCATATTCAAACGGATTAAATGGAGGTTCTTCAATTGGTTTTATCGGCAGATGATTTTCTCTTCTTTCATATCTATTCACAAGATAAATTGCAACAGGAGCTTCATATTCAGGGTTTTCGGTTAATGAAACTCTAACTGTATCGCCTAAACCATCTTCGAGGAGAGTTCCAATACCTAAAGCAGATTTTATTCTACCGTCTTCACCCCCGCCAGCTTCAGTTACACCAAGATGAAGGGGATAATTCATCCCTTCTTCTTCCATTTTATTTATTAGAAGCCTGTATGCCTGAACCATCACCTGAGGATTGCTGGCTTTCATAGAAAGAATTATATCATAGTAATTTAAATCTTCACAAATCCTTACAAACTCCAAAGCTGATTCGACCATCCCCAACTGAGTATCACCGTAACGGCTCATAATTCTATCGGAAAGAGAACCGTGATTAGTCCCGATTCTCATCGCAGTTCCATATTCTTTACATATTTTAACTAAAGGGGTAAAATTTTCCCTAATTCTCTCAAGTTCCGATTTATAAGTTTCATCCGTGTATTCAATTGTCTGAAACTTTTTTCTATCGGCATAATTACCGGGATTTACTCTAACTTTCTCAACGATCCGAGCAGCTATTTCTGCTGCATTCGGAGTAAAATGAATATCCGCAATAAGAGGAACATTAAAGCCTCTGTTCCGCAATTCCTTTTTTATGTTTTCAAGATTCTGCGCTTCGAGCTTGCTCGGAGCCGTAATTCTAACATAATCGCAGCCTGATTCAATCATCCGAATCGTCTGTTCAACTGTGGCTTTTGTATCCATCGTATCGGTTATTGTCATTGATTGGATTCGGATAGGATTATTCCCGCCGCATGGAATACCGCCAACATTTACTTCTCTTGTTTTATATCTTGAATATTCTGTTAAACTATTGCAGTATTTTTTGGTTCTGCTTATTACTTCATACATAAAAGATTAATGCCTATTTCAATTTTATTTATCTGTCGAGAATAAATATAATAAATTGTTCGAATGGAAAGAAAGTCTGTATTAAAGCTATTAAGATTATTTAAATAGTCTGTTTCCCGGATCAACTATCATTTAATCAGCTTTTACCAGAAAGAACAAATTTATATTACTTCTTGAAAGGAAAATATACTTTGCCTATTTTTCACACAGAATTTCTTTCCGCTATTATTAAAGTTCCAAAATAGATTCTTTTGATTGCTCGTAATAGTTCACTTTAAATTATAATATGAATTAAAAGGAGGTATCCTATGCGTGCCATTACAAGATCTTTTCAGCTCATTCTCTTCTGCCTATCCATTATTTCAATTCAAATACCTGCTCAAGATATGGATGAAATGAAAAAAAATATTGAAGATTGGAATAAACAATTTTCAGAAGCAATGATGAACGGCGATAATGAAAAAATGTTAACTTTTTATGCAGATGATATTATTTCTTTACCAAGTTATCAACCGATGATGGAAGGTAAAGAAGCCTTAAAAAATGCAATGATGATGGATGAAAATTCCGGCAATAAGTTTACAAAGTTTCAATTAAGTTCAAAGAAAGTCCTTTTACAAGGTAATCTTCTTGTTGATATCGGCACTTATGATATGTCTATGGATATAATGGGAATGGATGCTCCATATAACGACCAGGGTAAATATGTAACTATTTATGAAAAGCAGGACGATGGCAGCTGGAAGATTCAAGTAGATACATGGAATTCGGATAATAATCCATGGATGGACAACCAAAATATGAATGATAATAAAGATGATATGAAATAGTGATTTTTAGGGAGTGGAAAATTACCGTTATTTTTCACTCCCTGTAATTTTTATTAAAGAATGCAAGCTTTTCACTTCTATTCAACCCCGGTAATTCTTTTAATTAAAAGATTAAAAATAGATTAATAAACATTAATCAATAATTAAGGGTTCCTTAATCTATCAAGCATATATTTACCCTGTAAGTTTGAACTAACGTTTTATTAAAACTAAAAAACTCTAAGGAGAAAAAAATGAAAACTCGTTTTATCGCATTAGCAATTGTTCTTTCCCTTTTCGTTTTGGGTATAAATAGCTCTTCTTATGCAGGCCAGAAGGCAACAAAGAAAACCCATAAAACTACGCAGGTAGAAAAGAAAGCAACTACTGCAAGTAAAACTGAAATGAAGACAAAAGATTCTTCAGCAATGAGCAGCAAGAAACAAGTAGCTTCTGCTAAGCATCACAAAGCACATAAAATGACCAAAACTTCAAAAAACTGGTCAAAATCGAAAAAAACTTCTACAAGTTTGAAAAAAGAAACGAAGAAGACAGATAACGAAGCAAATCAATCTAAATAGTTAGTTTTTTATTTTATATGAAGTTAAGGAGAGTTTTTTACTCTCCTTTTTTTTTATAATTTTAAACCGTGAGAATTTTAGTTGTTGAAGACGAAAAGAAAGTTGCTTCTTTCATTAAAAAAGGACTGGAAGAAGAATATTATTCCGTTGATACTGCATTTGACGGCAAAGAAGGATTCCGCCTTGCATTATCCGAAGAATATGATTTAATTATTCTTGATGTTATGCTTCCCTTTAAAGACGGCTTTACGTTGTTAAAAGAATTAAGGAAAGAAAATATTTTAACCCCGGTATTGTTCTTAACTGCCAAAGGCTCTTTAACAGATAAGATAGAAGGATTGAACATAGGTGCCGATGATTACTTAACGAAACCCTTTTCATTTGAAGAGCTAGTTGCGCGGGTAAGAGCTTTGCTTCGACGAGTATCTGTGAGCAAATCTACTGAACTTAATGCCGGCGATTTAATACTAGATACTCAAACTCATAAGGTATTGAGGAATGGCAACGAGATAACTTTAACTCCTAAAGAATATTCAATACTGGAATACCTAATTAGAAACAAAAATAAAATCATTTCGCGGACTATTCTTACCGAACATGTTTATGATTACCACTTTGATACCGATACAAATGTAATCGATGTTTATATAAATAAACTTCGAAATAAAATAGATAAAGGTTTTGATATGCAGCTTCTTAACACCGTTAGAGGCATAGGTTATATGATAAAGGATGAATGAATCGTATCTAAAAAGTATTTTTAATTATAATTAACCATTTTTGATTCAGCTCGGAATAAATTATTCCCTGTCAAATGTAAATTTTTATGTTAGCCAATCTAAAATCTTACATAAGAACAACAAGATTTAAAACAACCCTCTGGTACTCCTCTTTATTTCTCTTACTTGAGATTGTAATAGGAATACTTGTCTACTTTTATCTCGGCAACAGTATGTATCATCAACTGGATACCTCTTTAAGCAGGCAGGCTGAATCGATCTATAATTTTGTACAGGATAAAAAATTTAATCTTACACATTTCCAACCCGATTCGGTTTATGCATCCCAGGAAGATTTTGTTTATGATCTTATTTTTGATGCAGTTATTTTGAATCCGAGGAATACATTTGTCCAGGTTGAATTAAATAATAATTCTATTTTCAAAACAGAGAACTTAAGAAATCATTCAATAAGTATCCGAAACGCCGAAAATCAAAAAGTTAAAATGGCAACATTTTCGGATACAACCATATCCGGCTATCCAATAAGAGCCGCTGTCCTGAATAAAGATCAATATAATATTATAGTTGCATTCCCTTTGCATCATATTAGTGAAACACTGGAAAGCCTGGCAGAAATTTTTATTATAATTGCCCCGGTCTTCTTCATATTTTCAATATTAGGGGGTTATATTATTTCTTCGAAATCCCTCTCAAGAATTGACTACATAATCAAAAAAACTGAGGAAATAACAACTCAAAATTTGGATGAAAAAATTGAAGGGGAAGAATTCAGGGATGAGTACGGTCGTCTTGTAAAGAAAATGAATGAAATGATTTTGAGAATAAAAAATTCCATACAATATATGAATCAATTTTCTATCTCTGCTTCGCATGAATTAAAGACACCGCTTACAATTTTAAGAGGGGAAATTGAAATTGCATTGAGATCACCTAAAACCCCTGTTGAGTACAGGCAAATACTTGTTAGCAATTATGAAGAAACATTAAGATTAATAAGCATAGTTGATAAGCTTTTCTTTATATCAAAGTTTGATCACTCTTTAATCAAACTTAATAAAGAAAGAGTTAAGTTAAATAAATTTCTTAATGATATTGTTTCCCCTTTGAAAAATCTTGGAAAGGAAAAAAACATTTGCCTTTCTTTAGAATTAAGTCAGGATATTTCATTGGAAATTGATAGTGAATTAATCAGATCCGCTTTAACAAATTTAATTGAAAATGCTATTAAGTATGGATATGAAAATCATACGGTAATTATAAGAACAAAATTGATTCAGAATAATGAAGTTAAAATATCTGTAATTAATAAGGGTGAAGGGATTCTCCCCGAAGTTTTACCAAAAATATTCGACAGGTTTTACAGAATCGAATCATCAAGAAATAGAACCACAGGCGGAGTGGGATTAGGTTTGTCCGTAGTTAAATCAATAATTAATTGGCATAACGGGGAAGTAAATGTAATATCGGAACCGGGTAAAGAAACTGAATTTTATATTATTTTGAATTCAATTGAATAAGTTTAAATAATATCACTTATGTAGTAATTGTCATTTCGACCGAAGGGAGAAATCTCCTTTCTTAATAGAATTACACGCCAAAAACTTTATGCCCCTATCATGCTAACATTCTATATCACTAATCAATTTCTGATCATTAACATTTAAATTACCTTTCTAGTTTCCTTTATTTTGATTAGATTTCTAAAAAGTTTTAATGGGGAGGTAATATGAATGCAATATTAAAACTTGAATCATGGGCAGACCGCCATCATCCCAAATGGATCGATTTATTAAGAGTTGTATTAGGTATAATATTTATTGTAAAAGGTGCTGCTTTAATTGAACACCGGGAACAGGTAATCCAGATGATGGAGAAAAGCAATATTGATCTTTTCACTTTCAGCTTGTCTTCACAGTATGTAATTGCTTTTGATATAGCCGGCGGATTGCTGATAGCAATTGGTCTTCTAACAAGACTGATTGTCCTTTTCCAGCTACCGATTGTAGTTTTATCAATAATTTTTATTGATTACCACCAGGATTTATTTGCACTAAATTCCCAGCTGGGTTATTTAATTCTTATACTGGCATTAATATTATTCTTTCTTTTTTACGGTTCGGGTACCATTTCGGTTGATTATTATTTATCCAAACATAAAGAAGATAAATAAGGTGATTGTTAAACTCGCTTAATATATTTAGTGAAATATTTCTTTCCATAAGTGAGGAATAAATATTATTTTACAATAAGTCTTTTCGTCAATTTCAAATTCACAAATAAAAGATAATTATCATGAAAAAATTTTTAAAAATCATCGGAATAATTTTCGTTGTAATAATTGTTCTAATGCTTGTAATACCTCTTTTTTTCAAAGGTGAAATTGAAGATGTAGTGAAAAGTGAAGTAAACAAAAAAATAAATGCTACTTTGGATTTCAGCGGAGTAGGTTTAAATATGTTCGAGCATTTCCCTGATTTTACTTTATCGATTGACGATATTTCTTTAATAAATAAAGCTCCTTTTGAAGGAGATACTTTATTAAGTGCAAAATCTTTTAAGACAACAGTTGATGTTTGGAAAGCTGTCTTTGGCGGTAAAATTTTAATAAAAGGATTAAGCATTGAAAAACCAAATATTCTTATTTATGTATTAAAGGATAGTACTGCTAATTATAATATATATGAATCATCTGATACGTCTACATCTAAATCAAATTTCAATGTTGCACTTCAAAATTATTCAATAAGCAATGCAAACATTGCATACGTTGACCAGACATCCGGTATGGTAGTGGCAATGAAAAACCTAAACCACAGCGGCAGCGGGGATTTTACCCAGGACAATTTTAATATTGATACCAAAACTACTATTGATGAACTAACATTCGAGAATAAAGGTGTTACATATTTAAATAAAGTTAAAGCTGGATTGAATTTAACTTTAAATGCAGATGTTCCTTCAAAAAAATTCACTTTAAAAGAAAATGAGTTAAGCATAAATAATCTAAAATTAAAATTTGACGGCTCGGTTCAAAATAAAGAGAAAAGTACTGTTATCGATTTAAAATTTGAATCTCCCGAAACGAACTTTAAAGATTTCATTTCTTTAATACCTGCAATTTATTCCCAAAACTTTAACGACTTGAAATCATCAGGTAAATTATCTTTTAGCGGAAATGTTAATGGTATTTACAGCGAAAATCATTTGCCTGAATTTAGCATTGCACTTAAGGTTAATAACGGGATGTTTCAATATCCCAAGCTTCCTACACCGGTTAATAATGTAAATATTGATCTGGCAATTAATAATCCCGGCGGAAGCCCCGATAATACAATCATTGATATCAAAAAATTTCACTGGGAACTGGGAAGTGAACCTTTCGATGCCAAAGTTTTAATTAAGCAGCCGCAATCAGGACCTTATGTAGATGCTTCAATGAAGGGGAAAATTAATTTAGGTCAATTAAAAGACGCAATACATATGGAGGGCATTTCCAAATTTGAAGGAATCGTAAATGCTGATTTTTCTATGAAGGGAAACCTGGCCAATGTTAAAAACAAACAATATGAAAACATTAATGCATCGGGTAATATTTCAGCAAATAATATTTTATATGCTGGGAAAAATTCTCCAGAAGAAATTAAGATTAGCAATGCTTCTCTTAATTTAACTCCAAAGAGTTTTAAACTTTCCAATTTTAATATGACTTTGGGTAAGAGCGATTTAAGTGCTGATGGAGATTTAAATAATGTAGTTTCTTATTTATTAAGTAACGGAACATTAAACGGCAGATTAAATTTATCTTCAGATTATTTTGATGTGAATCCTTTTATGACTAAAGGTGAACAGAAAAGCGATACTACAAAATTGCAAGCTGTTGATTTACCTGAAAACATAAGTTTCACTGCAAATGCAAGTTTTAAAAAATTGATCTACGATAATCTTACAATGCAAAATGTTAAAGGGACAATAGAATTAAAAAACCAAAAATTAAACTTAAATAATTTAACAGCAGATTTATTGGGGGGTTCATTTACCGCCAACGGGTATTATGAAACAAAAGGAACTGCTCCCGATATATCATTCAACATGAATATAAATAAATTTAATATCCAGGATACTTATAAAAGTTTTGTAACTGTCAAACAATTTGTCCCGATGGCTAAATATGTTCAGGGGACATTTGGTGCTAAATTGAATTTAACATCAACTTTAACCGATGGAATGCTCCCAAACTGGGATTCATTTAACAGCACCGGGAATCTTTCTATTCCCAGTGCAGAAGTAAAAGGATTCAAGCCATTCCAGTTAATCGGAGATAAATTAAATATATCTCAATTATCGAATCCGAATTTGAATAATGTTAATATTTCTTATAAAATTACTAACGGACGATTTTATCTTTCCCCTGTAAATTACAAAGTAAGTAATTATGATGTTACCTTAGCCGGTTCAAACGGCATTGACCAATCCCTGGATTATAATATGGGTATTAACATACCTGCTGGAAATTTGAAGAGCAATGTTAATAAGGCTGTCAGCAGTTTATTGAAAAAAGATGTAAATGTAATGTCATCAAATAATGTTAAAGTAGATGTATTGATTAAAGGTAAGATTGATTCTCCAAGCCTTTCATTCAGCGGAGGAGAAACAGCCAAAGAAGCTGCAAAAAATGTTGAAGAGACGGTTAAAGAAGAAGTAAAACAAAAAGTAGAAGAGAAAAAAGTAGAAGTTCAAAAACAAGCAGAACAAAAAGTTGATACTGTAAAGAAACAGCTTCAGAAGAAAGCTGAAGAAAAAATCAAAGATTTATTTAAGAAGTTTAAGTGATTTTCAGGTGTAAAATCAATTTGATAAAAATGAAGAAAACAGATGTGATAAGAATAAAAGAAAAGAGCTCCTGATTAATTAATAGAGATATTACTACAAAAACATGACTTTTGTTAATAAGCAGAAATAAGAAGAGTACCGATAATAATAACAGCTGTCGCTGCAGCTCTTACCCACAAATTGTGCTCTTTAAAAATCTTTCCTCCAATTACAGCTGCAAAGAAGATGGAAATTCTTTTTACTGCAAGGACCAATGCAACCGGCGCAATTTTTACTGCTTCGATTTGAGTATACCTGTAAATAATTGTTAGCACAGAAATAAGGATCAACAATTTTAACGAATCCCCTTTTATGAAATTCGGCAAATTTCTAAAAGATTTTTTTGAAAATAGAAAAATCAATATAAAATTAAATGCAAGAAATAAATTCTGAAATACTAAAAATGATTTTGGTTCCAGGTTGTATCGGTTCAACAATAATCTATCAAGAATTGCCGTTATAGTGAAAAGCAGTAAGGCAATAATTACATAATGATGTTTTTTTGAACCGATAAATATTTTAAAAGGATCTAATAAATCCTGTTTTGATTTTGTTTCTAGTATATACGTTCCTAAAATTAAAAGAAGAATTCCAAATACTTCCATTTGAGTTAAAGTATCACCGATAAAAATAAAAGCTGAAATTGCAACCAACCCGGGAGTTAATGCAAGAAGGGGGAGCGCTTTGCTTATTTCAAAATTTTTAATTGCAAGCATTACATTCCAGAAAGCAAAAGCTTCCAGGATTGTTTTAATATATAAAACAAGCAGCTTATCCAAAAAAATATTTTCATAATTCAGGAAGAAGAAAAACGGGAGTAAAAACAGAATATTTAAAATTGAAAGGAGAAGACTAAATTCTAATGCCTCAATCTTAAAAAGAATTTTTTTTTGCGATATTGCAGCAACAGCAGAAAAAATTGCGGAAATGAATGCAAGCCAAAACCAGTTCATAAATTTACCAATCGATATTCAATTTTAAATAAAAATTTCTTCCAGGCTCTTCTTTTATAAATCCCCTGTTCGTTGAAAGATGATTTCTGAATGATTTATTGGCTATATTTTGAATACCACCGATAATCCTGCAATCAGCAAAATTAATATTAAATAAAGGAGACTGAAGAAATAAATCAAAATAAGCATAACCGGGAGTAGCAATTTCTCCATCAGCTATTTTATTTTGAGCAGCAAAAATCTTTGCAGAAATATCTAGCTGATAATCAAATTGAGTTATTTTAAAACCTACTTCACCATTTAAAGGAGGGATTTGCGGCAGATATGTATTGTTGATAATATCTTTTCCAACTGTATAGGAAGCATTAAAAAATATTGAAATCCATAAATTATAATTGTATTCAAAAGAAAAATCGGAACCGTACAATCTTGCTTTTCCTATATTTGTTTTTACTAATGCAGAGCGATCTTCATAGGTACCTGGAATTTCCGAAACAAGATCATTTAAAAGATTTAAATATATATTCCATTTCGTTGATACAATTTTATCCCAAACTCTAAATCCAAGATCAAAGAAATAACCTTTTTCCGGTTTCAAGTTAGGATTTCCAAGGCGGACTAAATTTCCAAGATCAATATATTGATATCTTTCTTCAAGAGATGGGGATCTAAATGAACGGGCAAAATTAAAAGTTAAATCTGTTTGTTCATGGAATGAATATATGATTCCTATATTCCCGCTCCATGAAACATCATTTGCATTATAAGACTTCCAATACAAAACCTGGTTCTTTGGAGAATTGTTTGTAACGCCGTTTTCTATTACATAAACAGGATTTGAAATTTCGGAATTACTTACATTTATTTTGTCTATTCTGCCTCCGACCAAAAACTTAAATTTTTTATTCAGCTCTATTTCATCCTGAGCAAATGCACCGACACTTGTAAAAGATGCTTCAGGCAGAGGTTTTTCACCTACTGCCTGATAATTAGTAACCTTTATTGAACCTAATGAATCAAGCGATTCTATTTTTAAATATTTCTCTCTTCTGCTGTCCAATTTTCTTTGCCAGGCATCAATACCTGCTACTAAAATTTGATTTGACAATGGAATCAGATTGGACTGCAATTGAATTCCATTCGTATAATGTCTGGCATTTGGAGTAATTTTTTCCACATACACATTTTGTAAAGGAGTTGGATGCTGGATCAAATAAGGAATATTCTCAACATTTCTATAGATATTCTGATTATAATATTTTAATGAAATTTTATTTAATACTGTAGAAATATTTTTTATTTCATATTTTGCAGAAAAAAGATTTCTTTCAATGCTGGAGTATTTAACAACAGCATTATCTGGAAACAAAGGATATCCGCCGGGAATGCCGACATCATTTGCTTTATACTTTTGGTAATCAATTTTTAAATTCTGGTTATTAAAAGGAGATAATTCGAGCAAAGCAGAAATGTTATTATCTGAATATTGACTATTGTCTAATACTCCCGATGGTGTCTTTGTATTTCCGGCTTTTCTAAGTGATCCATTTATTCTAAAATACCAGAAGTCTCTTTTTAAATTAAAATTAATATTTTGTGAATAACCTTTATTAACAGAATTATAATAACTTGAAATTGATCCACCGGTAGATAATTTTTCCGAGAAACTTGGAGATTTGGAAATAAAATTGACAACCCCGCCTAAAGCTCCTGTACCATACAGTGATGAAGCAGAACCTTTAATAACTTCGATTCTTTCAATATCATTTAAATCAATTAAAGATAAACTTGCAGCAAGATCTGTTGCAGTTTCTATTCTATCTCCATCAATCAGCATAACAAGGCTCGAGCTTCCTAAACCCCTAACATTTATTGAAGTTGCCCAAATTCCATCCCTTTGAATTGCAACTCCGGGTAAGCTGCTCAATAAATCAGGAGCCGTTACAGCATTTGATTTCTCTAATGCATCTCTTGCTGCAACTTCCATAGGAAGCGGAGTTTCTTTTATAGTTTTTTCGGTTTTAGTACTTGTTACAATTATTTCCCCCAAAGTAACCGGAGCCGGAATCAATTTAACTGTTCTAAATGTTACCGAATCTTTAATATCTATAGTAATATTTTGAGTTAAATAACCAATGAAAGAAAATGTAAAACTATATTTTCCGTCCGGAATATTCTCAATCAAAAAATTTCCTAATTTATCTGTGACAGCACTGAATTCTTTTTTACTATTAAAAATATTAACACCTTCAAGCGGACTATTAGTTTCATAATCTAAAACTTTACCTTTAAACGTGGAATTTTGTGGAAAGGAGTAAGAATTTATTATTACTAAAAGAACTACACTACAAAATATCGTTTTCATTATTGTTAATATCTTTGCACTTTATAATTTATACTTTATACTTAAAATGGTATTGTGACAATAAAGGAGGTGCCGGGATTATTTTTATCCCCTAAATTAGATGGACTCTTAACTGTTATTTCACCATTATGCCTTTTAATTATCTGTTTAACAAAAGATAATCCTAAGCCAGTTCCTTCATAAGATTTTTTTATATTTGAAGCACGGTAAAAATCTTTAAATATATTTTTCAAATCCTTATGTGGAATACCTATCCCGTTATCACTAATTGATACCGTTATATTACCATTATCCGAATTAAGCTTTACTTCTATAATTCCGTTTTCATTAACATACTTAACGGCATTATTAATTAAATTGGAAAAAGCCATTTCAAGAAGAAGCATATCGCCCTTAATTTTTCTTGTGTTTTTTCGATCATCAATTAAATCAAAACTTATATTTTTAGATTGAATATTTATTTTCTGCTGCTGGTGTATTGAGCAAAGTAATTCTTTTAAATCAATTTCTTCATTTGCTATTTCATCAAGAAGCCTGAGCTTGGAAATTTTTAAAACATCATCTGTTAATTGAAGAGCTTCATCTGAGCGCACCCTTGCCCGTAAAAGCTTTTCTTCAACCTTTTCACTAATGGGACCTAAATATTTTTGCAGAATTAAATCAAGGTAAGAATGAAGAGCAGCTAAGGGAGTTTTAATTTCATGAACAACTCCCATGACATATTTTTGTTTCTCAATTTCCGCTTCGTTCAATTTCTTTATTGATTCAACTAACTCCTGTTCCATTTTATACAACTGTACCGCAATATGGTTGGTGATAACTACACTAAAAATTATCACGAAAGAAAAGACAATATTATAAGACAGTAAAAAATGTAAATTATTATAAATTGGTATTTGAAGGAGTCCTTTTACACTATGATGTGCAATAATGTTAAAATATTCTCCAAAAGTTAATGAGCAAAATACAATTATAACCAAACCGGCAAGACTGTAAATAATTTTTCCCGGCAAAATTAAACTGCCGATAATCATATGAAATACAAACAGCATAAAAAGAGGAGACTCAATACCGCCTGTGTAATACACAAGCAAGGTAAGTACATATAAATCAAAAAGCATCTGTACAAGGGAAAGATGAAGAGGATTAAATTTACCGGGGACACATTTTAAATTCTTGCTTATCTTTTGAAACGATATGTTGTAAGCTAATATTGCCAGAACCAAAATAACAAAAACTCTTACCTGCAAATCGGTAAAGGCTGTATGCAGGATTAATTCTGCAGAAAGAAGGAAAGCAATAAGCATTAGAACTGCACCGTAGCGAAGTTTTATAAACCAATTATTCCTTCTCTTTATCGCATCCCAAAAAGCATCATAATGATGCGCCCATGTAGGAACAAGTGTGATCATTTAAATAACAGCCGTTTTATTTTTATAGTTCATTTCCAACAAAATCAAATACGCTATATGCAGTGGTCAATAAGCAATCCTAGCTCGAACATCAAGTAGTCATGCAAAGATAACATGCATCCATGCTTTAACTATTTTCGTAAACACTTAATATTTATAAATAATTTACGATATATACTTCCCTCGTTTAGTATAATGTGTATGCAAAAGCTTATGTGAAAGCTTACTGCACGGTCCTTCGGTTAAAAATTTCTTATAAATATATTTAACATGAGGATTATTATGAGACTTTCTTATTTCCAGCGTTTCTTCTTCAGCATAGATTGCTTCTGCACGTTTCTTCCTGATTTCTGCATTGGTAGGAATAGGCTGCCCGCCACCTCCCAAACATCCGCCAGGGCATGCCATAATTTCTACAAAATGGACATCATTTAATTCACCCCGCCTCAGCATTTCCATTACTTTTTTGGCATTTGCGGTTCCGTGTGCTACAACGAACTTTAATTCAACACCTTCTAAAAATTTATAATCATCAACACAGTTTTCTAATTTTACCGAGGCCTGCTTTACTCCTTCAAAACCGCGGCAAGGTTCAATATTCAAATTTTTAAAAGGGACTTCTCTCCCAGTTACCAGTTCATAAACAGTCCTTAAAGCTGCTTCCATCACTCCGCCAGTTGCACCGAAAATTAATCCTGCTCCTGAAGCATCTCCAAATGGTTCATCAAAATTGGATTTTGGCATTTCGGGTAAATAGATACCCGCTTCTTTAATCATCTGAGCCATCTCTCTTGTTGTTAAACCGTAATCCACATCTTTGTATCCGGATGAATTCATTTCAGGCCGGTTGCATTCAAACTTTTTTGCAGAGCAGGGCATTAATGCTACAGTTACAATATCTTTAGCATCGATTTTTGCTTCCCTTGCATAAAAAGTTTTTATAATAGCACCAAACATTTGCTGAGGTGATTTGGCAGTTGATAAATAGTCCAAATATTCGGGATAAAAGTGTTCAATAAATTTTATCCACCCGGGCGAACACGAAGTAAACTGCGGAAGCTTCACCAAATCATCCTTTTCAACTAAAGCTTTTTTTAACCTGTTCAGCAGTTCTGTTCCCTCTTCCATAATTGTTAGATCAGCCGTAAAGTTTGTATCAAAAACTTTATCAAATCCAATTCGTCTTAAAGCAGTATTCATTTCCCCTGTAAATGATTTTCCTGCTTCAATCCCGAATTCTTCACCAATTGCAGCACGCGGTGATGGAGCAGTCTGTATAACAACATGTTTTACCGGATCATCGATTGCCATCCATATTTCATCGGAAGGATCATTTGCACGTAATGCAGCAGTTGGACATCTATTGATACATTGTCCGCAGTTAATACAAATTACATCTGCTAAAGGTTTATTTAAAAATGTTCCTATATGCGTTTCGTGCCCGCGCTCCAGGGCTTCCAATACCCCGACTTCCTGGAGATCGATACAGGTTCTTACACAACGTTTACATAATATACATTTGCTCATATCCCTGATTACCGCAGCGGATGATCTATCTACTTCATAACGAGCGGTGTCTATATGACCAAAAGTAAATCCATCAACTCCATATTCTTTAGCTAGCGACTGCAGTTCACAATTTCCGTTTCTAAAACAGGAATAGCACTCACCGTAATGTTCACTTAAAAGAAGATCAATAATATGTCTTCTTGCCTTCCTAACCATTGGAGTTGAGGTATGGATTTTAATAGGTGATGTAATCGGGAATGAACAAGCGGTTTGAAGCGTCCGCATTCCTTCAATTTCAACAACACAAATACGGCAGACGCCTGCAATACAAAGATCAGGATGATGACATAATGTTGGAATGTGAATTTGATTTTCTTTGCATGCTTCTAAAATAGTTGTTCCAAGGGGAACGGTAAATTTCTTTTCATTAATTTGAACACTAACAGTACCTCCAATAGTTGTAATATCTTCGGGTTTTTTAACCGTAAAAGGCTGCTGACTTACAGGTATCCTTGATTTTTCACGTTTTACCATTTATTATTTCCCCCTCCCATTAGTTTGAAAAATTTCATCTTTAAAGTTTTCCAGAATTGAAATAAAAGAATTAGGGCTTGATTGTCCTAATCCGCATTTTGAAGCAACCTGCATTGTTCTCCCAAGATCTTTTAATTTATTGATATAAGAAAAAGTAAATTTTCCTTTTTCAATTAATTCTATTCCTTCGAGCAATTTTACATTTCCAATACGGCATGGAGTACACTGCCCGCATGATTCTTCAACAAAAAATTCCATAAAATTCTTTAATACTTTCAGCATATTCCTGCTTTCATTAAAGATTATTACCGAACCGCCGGTCGCTACATCTTCATAAGCAAATGATCTGTTAAATTGAGATTTAGATAGACAGACTCCGGAAGCGCCGCCAACTTGAACTGCTTTTGTATTCTTTGCTTCAACAATTTTTAATAATTCATTGATTGTAGTTCCCCAAGGTAATTCATACACACCTGGTTTTTCACAATCGCCTGATACAGAAAATAATTTTGAACCGGTTGATTTGCTAGTTCCATAAACTCTGAACCATTCTCCTCCTTTTGTAATTATATGAGGAACAGATGCAAGAGTCTCAACATTATTAACAACTGTTGGATTTCCCATATAACCTGTATCAACCGGGAAAGGCGGACGATTTCTTGGTTCTCCCCGGTATCCTTCCAATGATTCAATCAATGCAGTTTCTTCACCGCATACATATGAACCCGAACCAAGCCTGATTTCAATATCAAAATTAAAATCATTTTTACCTAAAATGTTCTTACCCAGAAGGTTTTCGTTTCTCATCATTTGAATATAATCCTGCAGAGATTTCAACATATATTCATACTCGCCCCGGAGATAAACCAAACCTAATTTTGCCCCAATTGTGAAGCCGGCGATTACCATTCCCTCAAAAACCAATTCCGGATATTCCAATAAAAGAACTCTATCTTTAAACGTACCCGGTTCTCCTTCATCCGCATTGCATACGATAAATTTTTCTTCTGCGATTGATGCAGCAGTAAGCATCCATTTTGTTGAAGTAGGAAAGCCTGCGCCGCCTCTTCCCCTTAATCCGGAAGATTTCAGTTCAAACAAAATATTTCCCCTGCCAAGCTGCAGAGCTTTTCTAATTCCTTCACCCTGTGTATAACTGGAAAATAAAACAGGACCTGTTCTTGTTTTTTTTCTTTCGGTTATTGATTCCATTTTAATTCCTACTTTATCTCATTTAAAATTTGTATCACTTTTTCAGTATTAAGACGTGTATAAACTCTTTCGTTTATAATCATCGCCGGCCCTTGATCGCACATACCCAGGCAGTTGGTAAATTCAAGCGTTATCCGTTTATCTTTTGTTGTTTCACCGAATTTAATTCCAAGTTCCTTCTCTACCGTTGATTTTACATCTTCCTTTCCTTTCATATCGCAAGAGATTGTTTGGCATAGCCGCACGATATTTCTTCCCTGCGGTTCCGAATGCAGAAAAGAATAAAAGGAAATAACACTATAAACTTCAACAGGATGAATATTCATCAACTGTGCAACTTCCTGCTGAGCAAAATCAGAAATATATTTATGCTTCCGCTGGATCGCCTGGAGAATTTGAAGGAGAGATGAGCGTTCGGAACCATAAATTTTGATTAATTCTTCTATCTCTTCGGATAAAGTATTTCTTTCCATTACCAGCATTTATCCCTCCTGTTGAATTTGTAAAAGTATTTTAACTTTGCTAATTAGTTCTTCAGGTGAAATTGGTTTTTCAACAAATTCATCAACAGGAACAATTTCACTTACGCCGAAATCCAGACCTGTTGCTTTGGAAACTGAAGTGTACATTATTATCGGTACTTTGATATTATCTTTTCTGAACCTTTGAGCAAGAAAAAATCCATCGTCGGGTTCATTCATCATTACATCAAGAATAATTAGATCGGGCGAATTTTCTTTAACAATTTTATACCCGTCATCTGGATTATCAGCCGTTATTACTTCATAACCATTTGATGTGAGAATTAAGCTGCTGGCATCAAGAATATCGGCGTCATCATCTATTATTGCTATGCGAGTCATTAGACCCCCTCATATTATTTGTGATAAAAATTTAAAACCTTATGTCCGTATTGCGGTTCATTAATCTATTCAACAATTATTTTTGAATTTCTTTATAAAGAAAAGGCAAATAAACTTTGAATGTAGTCCCTTTATTGAATTCACTTCCCACTTCAATTCTCCCTGAATATGAATCAACTATTCTTTTAACAATTGATAACCCTAAGCCGGTACCGCTTATATCCTTAGTAAATTCATTTTTCGCCCTAAAAAATTCATGGAATAGCTTCTTTTTTTCTTCCGGTTTAAGACCTATTCCAGAATCTTTAATTTCAACAACCAAATATACTTCAGTTGAATTTATAATAACAGTAATACAACCGTTATGCCTATTATATTTTATTGCATTACTAATAAGGTTTGTAAACAAACGGTTCATCTCTTCAAAATCAGCTTTTATAAAAGGCGAATCAGGGATTGAATTAAAATCGACAGTAATATTTTTTCTTTTTAGATCAGCCTGAAATAACTCAATAATATTATTAATCACGTCCCTTAAATCAATATCACTTATTTCTCTTTTAATTGATTTCATTTCCATTCTTGAAATATCAAGAAGATCATTTACCATTTTAATTAATCCATCTAGTCTTAACTGGGATCTATTTATAAAATTCTTTTTCTGCTCATCAGAAACAGCAACTGAATTATCATTAAATAATTTTAAATAACCATATACAGCAGATATAGGTGCTTTTAATTCATGCGAAACCATAGACACAAATTGAGATTTAAGAAATTCCAATTTCTTTAAATTGGTTATATCTTTAAGCACAACAACTACACCGGCAAGAGAACCATCGGGATGAAAAACTCCGGATGAAGTAGCTTCAATAAAAAAATCATAACCTGGTTTTAATTCTACTTGTGCAGAATATGTTTTGGTAACAAAAGAATCATTGTTTAATAGTTTATCGATCAAATCCGATATCTGCGGGTGGAGTTTTTCTATTATTTGATCTCCAATTTTTAATTCCTCAATCTCCAAGTATTTTAAGGCTGCCGGATTAAATAAGACTACTTCCCCAATTTTGTTTACTACAAGAACTCCATCAGTTATTGAATTGATAATTGTAAGTACACGTGTCTTTTCAAACGCGATTTCGAGCAGCCTTTCTTCCCTTTCTTTTTCCCACCTTTCGGCTTCCATTAATAGGAATCTTTTTTCGTATCCTTTTTTTAGTTGATATAAGAGCTCATCGGGTAAAAAAGGTTTGAGAATATAACCGTAGGCACCCTTCTTTGTAGATTCTATAGCTGTTTCATAACTTGCAAAAGCAGTTGCGATAAAACAAATTGTGTTGGGATATTTCTTAAGTATCTTTTCTAGCACGATAATTCCATCAATATCCGGCATTTTCAGATCAATTATTGCTAGATCAAACTCTTCATTAGTTCCTAATTGTATTCCTTCTGTTCCATTTACTGCAAGCTGAACTTCATATCCTTCTTTTTCAAGCAAACGTTTAATGCCAATTCCAAGATTCTTTTCATCATCAACAATTAAAACTTTAATCTTATTATTTGCTTTGAATTCATTCATCTGTGAAAATTTTCTTTTTTCAAATAATAATTTTCTATTTTCTCTATCAAATCTTCTGTTACTACGGGTTTATTAATGATTTCATCGCAGTAAATCCATTCCTTTTCCTCTTCAGTTGAAACACCAAATTTATACCCAGTTAAGTAAGTTGCAGAAGTTAAAATATAAACGGGTATATTTTTCCCATAGTCATCTTTTTTAATCTTATAGCTCAAAATGAAACCTGAATCATGCTCTTCCATAATTAAATCGATCACAACTGCATCAGGTTTTTCTTTTTGAAATATCTGCCATCCTTCATCAACATTTTCGGCAGTTGCAACCGTATAACCTTTCGATTCAAATGATATCTTACTCTGCTCGAGTAAATCGATATCATCATCAACTAATAATATTTTTTTCTTTTTCATTTTTATTTCCTTAATTCATATTCACATTTTGGATAACAAGATATTTCGGCAACTTAACAATAAAAGATGTGCCTTTTCCAACTTCACTTTGGAATGTTATATCTCCTTTATGCATTTTTATTATACCGTAAGAAATTGCCAAACCAAGTCCTGTTCCCATCCCGATTTTCTTTGTAGTAAAGAATGGAGTAAAAATTTTACTGAAATATTCTTTAGGAATTCCCGTACCGGTATCTTTTATTTCGATATTTACGTGATTACTATTTTCATTGATAATCAGGCTTAAAAATTTTTTATCGCTTTCCAGCATTGCTTCGCAAGAGTTATTCACCAGGTTTAGAAAAACCTGCTTAAGCTGGTCGGAATCGCAATCAATCATACATTTTTTTGATTCTTCATCTTTTTGAATAATAATATCTTTGCATCTTGGATTAATTTTTATCGATCGTATTACATCATCAATCAATTCATAAATATTGATAGTTGAAAGCTTAAGCTTGCTTTGCCGGGCAAAGTTTAAAAGATCCGAAACTATATTTTTGCATCTGGTAGCTTCATCTATTATTAATTTTACATCTTCAACATTTTGAGTATCAAGTTTTTTTTCTGCCAGATCATTTTTTAACATTGATGAATAAAGAAGAATTGTACCTAGCGGATTATTAATTTCATGTGCAATACCTGCAACTAACTGTCCAATAGATGCAAGCTTTTCGGCAGACTGCAACTGCTCCTGGGCAGAACTCAGCTCCTTATAAGCTTTATCGATTCTTTCAATTAAATAAGGAAGGCACATTTCGCTTTCTGCTATGCCTTTTGCAATTGCTACTGCATTTTCCCTACAGGTATTGTAACCGCAGGCGCCGCAATTCAATTCATCAGCCGGACTGAATTTCTTTGTTTCAGCTAATATTTCTTTTATCCTATCTTCAGTTGGATAAGGTCTTTTTTGATTTTTTGATTTGAACTTCCTGGTAAAATCAATATTCCTGGCATTAAAGAGATCACTTTTCCAAACCTGTTTATCTACAAAATTAATTTTTTGTTCAATGAATTTTATTACTTTTTCCCGCCTGGAATAATAGTTAAGACTGCTGTCGATTGCCGGTCCGCTTATACATCCTTCGCAAAAAAGGATATCAACAAATTTTGCATTTATGTTATTGTTTGAAATTTCATCGATAATCTCCATTACTTTTTTCTTTCCTTCAACAACGATTATTTCTTTTTCAAGGATATCTTCCGGAATATTTGTTGATTTCAGCAAACCTCCGGCTAAAGGATATGCTTTTCCCATAAAAGCATGAGGGGGATCAAAATCACTTTCCTCAAGTTCATCAATTGAAATAGTTTTATCATTTAATATTTTTTTAATTTCATTAAATGTTAGAACAGCATCTATTTCACCGTTGAGCTCATCATCGATGTATTCATCTTTTTTAGCAATACATGGCCCGATAAAAACAATCTTGATATTTGCTTCTTCCGTTTCACTTAAATATCTCCCAATTGCGATCATTGGAGATACAACCTTAGTGATATTGGGAACCAAATTTTCATAATATTTTTCAATATAGTTTACTACTGCCGGACAAGCAGAACTAATGATAGTTTTATTTTTTTCGGTTTGAAATTCTTTTAAATAATACTCGCTAATTAGATCCGCACCAAATGCAGTTTCAATAACTTTTGAAAAGCCAAGATTTCTTAATGCAGTTGGTAATTTTGAATAATTGTCCGGAAAGGATGCAGCAAAAGAAGGGGCTATTATTGCTATTGCATTATCTGAAATCAATATCTCGTTAAGGACTTTTTCAACATCACTTAAAATTTGTTTTGCATTTTGGGAACAAACTTTGATGCAATGACCGCAAGCGATACATCTTTCGGTTAATACGGTTGCCTGTCCGTTTATAACCCTAATTGCTTTTGCAGGGCATTCACGTACACATGAATAACATCGTTTACATTTATCAAGTATTGTTGTTACAATCCCATCGTTCATTAACTTTCAGTTCCCCTTTGGGCTTTTTTTGGTTTGTGAAAGCTTATTTAATAATTTTATTACAATTTTATACACATATTGAATGCCATCCGAATAAACAAAATTCATTTAATTTATATCAAAATTTGAGCTTTTATTTTTGATTATTTATCTTTAATTCTTAATAGTGAAAAACAAATTCTTAAATAAAATTGAATTAAAATTCGACAATTGGAATATCTCTTAATTACAGTTTATTAAGAGCATTTAATTGTGTGTTGAATTTCTAAGCAATATATTTCAAAGAATGAAAGAAAATAAGATAAAAAATTCTTTAATTTTTAGTTTTTGGGGAAGATTTCATTGTCTAGATTCTAATCAGGTTCACTTTTTCTTAATTAAATATTATATATGATTTTAGACTCAAACAACAAACAAAGACCTGAAATTGAATACCCGTGTGAATGGTCGTATAAAGTTATTGGGAAAGATGTAGATAAAATTTTAGAAGCAATTGAAGAAGCATCCGGTGGATTGAAATATGATGTGACTCCGTCAAATATTAGCAGAAATGGAAATTATTTCAGTTTAAATTTTAAAGTTGAAGTTCCCTCCGAAATAGTCAGGGACCTTATTTATCAAAAGCTTGGAAGCAATTCAAATATAAAAATGATTTTATAAAAATTACTTAACATAGAATTTCCCGACAGTCTGCAATTTCCCTTTTACAGTTAACTTCCAATAATATAGTCCCGGATCTAATTTTTGCAGAAGAGTTACACGGGCATCAAAAAGTTCTTTACTCCATATTTCGTTATTCTTATTATCTACAATAGTCATATCATAAGTTTCCGTTTCCAATGGAGCCCATTTAAAATAAATTTGTTTTTTCAGAGTATCCCCTATCGCAGGATTTATAATAATTCCGTTATCTTTAAATTTATTAACCAAACCTTCCAGCTTAGAATTATTTTTGAATTCCGGTGCTAACTTAGTTTGCAAAGGAGACTTTGGTTGTTCGGCAATTTCTTTCTTTGATATAACGGTATCAATCTTTGGTACTTTTTTAACAACCGGTGTATCGATTATAATATTAGGTTTGGGGATAATTTCTTTCGCGGGTTGTACCGGATTATTTTTGTTGGGTTGAAAAATTAATAGATATACGACAAGAGCAATAATCACAGTATATGTGTACCAATATTTGTAAACTTTATTTTTTAAAGATACCGACCTTTTAACATGTTTGATAATAAAATCAATATTCACTTTCGTAATATCTCTTAGATCAATATCGTTATCTGTGTCTATTTTATATTTTTTGTTTAAATTAACCGGTGTGATTCGTATAATTAAATTCTCGCTTGCCAAAGATATACGAATATTTTCATTTTCCAGATAAGAGGGTAATTTTAAAAAAGTTAAATAAAATTCATCATTTTCTTTGCTTATAATTCCGTCGATCTGTTTTTCATTATCTGTAAAGTTTAAGAGATTTCTAGTGGATAGGTTAACATTAAATTCAAAAGTAGTTTTGTTTTTATCAAGTGCTTCATCAAAGATATTGTTAAGATTTTCCCTGCAATTTTTACATTTATTTAAATGCTCTCCTATGAATTCTAATTCATTTTCTGTTAATTCATTACTAGAATTAACAAATTGTGAAATCGCAGCAGTTGAAAGGTGTTTTCGCGAATCATCTAAAAATTTTAAAAATTCTTCAGGAAAATCGTTCATTCTATTGAAACTTTATTTAATAAAGGTTGAATTTATCTAACAACCTTAAAGAATAATTATATACCAAAATATCTTAAAAAATCGGAATAAAAAAGGTGTAAAAATCTTAAAAGTCCTTAACCTTCAAGGTTAGCTCATAATTCACAATAATTTAACCTTGAAGGTTATCAATCATGAAATTTCTCAAGAGTACGGAACTAATTTAAAATCATCCGGTTAAATAAACCATTATAAAAACCTATGATGGGTTATTCATAAACAAAGGGAATGGTATAAAATCAAAAATTTTGCTAACATAAAATAGGGGTTTCCATGAAAACCAAAAGTAAAGTTTTATTCTGTTTCGTTTCCGTATTTCTTTTTTTATCATTTACCGAAATATTTAATAATCCCCTCCATTATAAAATAATTCCGAATCATAGTCCAAATGCACATAAAAATTTTTCAGGTAATAATAAACAAGCCTGGAAAAAAATCGATTCGCTTGAAAATGCTGGTCTAACAAGATCGGCTTTGAAAATAGTGGAGCAGGTTTATAAAAAATCTTTAGAGGAAAATAATGCTCCGCAAATAATCAAATCCCTTATATATAAATTAAAATATACCAGCTATACAGAAGAAAACAGCAATAAGATAGTTATTAATCAAATTAAAAATGTAATTGATTCTTCATCTTTTCCGGCAAGACCTGTTTTACAATCTATTCTTGCAGACGCGTATTGGCAGTACTACCAGCATAACCGCTACAGATTTATGCACAGGACAGAAACAGTAAATTTTAACAATGATGATTTTGAAACATGGGATCTTGCTCATCTATTAAAAGAAATAATAAATTTATATCAACTATCTTTATCAAATGCAGATAGTTTAAGGAACACACCAATATCTGTCTATAATGATATATTAATAAAGTATGAAAACAGAACTTATTTACGTCCAACGTTATATGATTTTCTTGCAAACCGTGCACTTGATTTTTATGTGAATGAAGAGGCTTCTGTTACTGAGCCTGTTTATAAATTTGAACTAAAAGATCCCGATGTTTTCTCACCGGCCAACCAATTTATAATAATTAATTTTGAAACGAGGGATTCTCTCTCTTTAAAATTTTATTCAGCCAATATCTTTCAGGATTTAATTTCTTTTCACTTAAATGATCCAATAAAGGATCCTTTAATCGATGTAGATCTCAAGCGATTAAATTTCATGCGAAATAACAGCGTTAATGAATATAAGGACAGCTTATATTTAAATGCTTTGAATGCAATAGAACAGAAATATTCTGAGATCCCTTTTTCGTCTTTAATCTTATATAATAAAGCGGAATATTATAATGGCAAAGGAAGCCAGTTTGATCCTGAAACAGCTGCTCAATATAAATGGGATAAGAAAAAAGCTTATAATATTTGCGATGTAGCCATTAAAAAATATCCCGGTACAACAGGTGCTGAAGCATGTAGATCTTTGAAAAATCAAATACTTCAAAAGAACTTAAAATTTAAAGTTGAATATGCAAGTATAATTGGTCAGCCATTTAGAGCTTTAATTCAACATACAAATGTTAATAGAGTTTATTTCCGGGTAATCCCCTGGAATGAATCCAAAGAAGATGAAACCAGCAAATTATACAGTAATAAACTTATTAATTATTTTCAAAATCAAATACCGGTAAAAGAATGGAATGTAAATCTTCCGGATGAAGGAGATTACCAACAGCATTCGGTTGAAGTTGCTATCCCGAAATTAAAAGCAGGCTATTATTTAATATTGCTTGGAACCGACAAAAATTTCTCATATAAGAAAAATGCAGTTGCCTATGGTTATACTTGGATAACCGATTTAAGTTATAATTATACCAATAGAATAAATAATAAAATACAATTCATAGTATTAAATAGAAAATCAGGAAATCCAATTAGTGATGCTAAAGTTAGTTTATTCAGACAAGTGTATGATGGTAAAAACAGTCAATACCGTACAGAATTAATTCAATCAAGTTTAACAGACGATAATGGTTTGTGCGAATTTGACCGGTCATTCGACAGGTATTATAACCTGCAGGTTCTTCTTGAAAAAGGGAATGATAAATTCAGATCCAAAAACATTTACTCTTATTATCAAAATCAAAATAACAGAATAGTAGCAAAAACATTTTTCTTTTTGGATAGAGCAATCTACCGCCCCGGTCAGACTATTTTCTTTAAGGGATTAATGATTGAAACAGACGGTAAAAAAGAAAATAAGCTTAAAACAAATACTGCAACAACCGTAACATTATATGATGTAAACAGCCAAAAGATTTCCGAACTTAAATTAAGAACAAATGATTACGGTACTTTTGACGGGAAATTTATTGCGCCTTCCGGTGTTTTAACCGGAATAATGACTATTAGAAATGAAAGCGGTGTACAATCATTTCGGGTTGAAGATTATAAAAGGCCGCAGTTTGAAGTAAAACTTAATGATATAAAGGGTAATTATTCTTTAAATGATACCGTTAATATATCGGGACTTGCAAAAACATATTCAGGGGTAAATCTTGATAATGCTGTTGTAAAATACCGGGTGGTTAGGAGAGCAGTAATCCCCTATTACTGGTGGTATTGGGGTCATAACAAACCGGATATGGAAATAACAAATGGGGTGGTAAAAACAAATAATGAAGGGAAATTCAATTTTAATTTTCAATTGGTTCCCGATCTTTCTTACTCAAAAAAAGAAAATATAATTTTTAACTATACGATTTACGTGGATGTAGTTGATATTACAGGGGAAACTCACAGTGCACAAACAAATGTCAGTGCCGGGTACATTTCTTTGATCGCAGATATTCAAATTCCTGAAACGATAAATAAATTTGATTCAAATAAATACCGTGTTACCAGCACTAATCTCAGCGGTCAATTTCAACCTGCAAAATTTAATGTAAAGATTTTCAGACTAATTGAACCCGAAAGAATATTTAGAAAGAGATTATGGGAAAAACCCGATCAGTTTATTTTATCTAAAGAAGAATTTTATAAATTATTCCCGCATGATATATATAATGATGAAGATAAAATCTATAACTGGGAGAAAGGAAAACAAGTCTTTGAAACTTCATTTATAACAACCGACAGTTCAACATTAAATATTAATTATGAAATAAAAAAATGGAATACTGGAAGTTATCTTTTAACTATTGATACCAAAGATAAAAACGGAACACCAATTGAGCTAAAAAAATATTTTACTCTATTTGATCCGTCATCAGATAAGGTTCCGTTAAATACGGCAAACTGGTTTACGGAATTAAAAAAATCAGGAGAACCGGGGGAAATTGCCGAACTACTTATAGGTTCTGCAGGAGAAAACGTGAAAGTACTCTATGCATTAGAATATGATGATCAAACAATCATTTCCAAATGGCTGAGGCTTGATAATGAACAGCAAAAAATTGAAATCCCAATTAAGGAAGAGTACAGAGGTAATTTAGTTGCTAATTTTCTTTTTACAATTAATAATGAAAACTTTTATAACAGAACAGTTATAAATGTTCCATGGACTAACAAACAATTAAACATTTCTTTGGAAACATTCAGAAATAAAATGACCCCGGGAGAAAAAGAGGAATGGAAAATTAAAATAGCCGGCCCGAAGGGAGAGAAAGAAACTGCAGAAATGCTTGCCTCCATGTATGATGCATCTTTAGATGCATTTGCACCCAATTATTGGAATTTCATTATTTATCCTAATTACTCATACGGTCAAAGATACTGGAATCCCGGTAATTCCTTTTCTTTAGTTAATTCTATGCTTTATGATGAATATTGGAATCAATATATAGGCATCCCATCTATGCCGTATGATCATCTCAATTACTTTGGTTTTAATTTATTCGGTTATGGATATTCTCAAAGGCAGGGAGTCGTATATAAATCTGCAACAAACTCAGTTATTGCATACGATCAAATTTCAACGGTAGCAGAAGGGGTTGCAACCGACAAGGAGACTCAAAATTTACAATATTCTGCACCTGCTCTCAAAGAACAAGAAAAAAAACATGAAGCAGAGCTTGAAAATATATCAGCCAGAAAAAATTTGAATGAAACTGCTTTCTTTTATCCTCATCTTAAAACTGATGAAAACGGCGAAATCGCTATTTCTTTCACGCCGCCTGAAGCACTAACCCGCTGGAAATTTATGGCATTTGCTCATACTAAAGATTTGAAATATGGTTTTATATCTAAAGAAACAGTAACTCAAAAAGAATTAATGGTTCAACCTAATCCTCCCCGTTTTTTTAGGGAAGGAGATACAATTTACTTTACAGCTAAAGTCTCCAATCTCTCTGATAAAGATCTATCCGGTACAGCAGCTCTTAAGCTTTATGATTCATTTACCATGCAGCCGATAGACAGCCTTTTGGGAAATAACAATGCAGTTGTAAATTTCAGCATAAATAAAAATCAAAGTGCAGGTTTGAATTGGAAACTCCATATTCCGGTTGGTATGATTGAAGCGGTAACGTACAGAGTACTTGCAAAAGCGGATAACTTTTCAGATGGCGAAGAAAATGCATTACCTGTTTTACCAAACAGAATGCTTGTAACAGAATCACTACCCCTTCCTGTAAAAGGAATGACTACTAAAACTTTTGTACTGGATAAATTAAAAAATAATAAATCAACAACACTTCAAAATTTTAAATTAACTTTGGAGTTTACTTCTAATCCTGCATGGTATGCAATTCAGACTCTTCCATATTTAATGGAATATCCGTATGAATGTTCGGAACAAATTTTCAGCAGGTTCTATGCAAACAGTATAGCAACCTATATCGCCAATTCGAACCCAAAAATAAAAGCTGTATTCGATAGCTGGAAAAATATTGATAAACAAGCACTTCTTTCAAATCTTGAAAAAAATCAGGATTTAAAAAACATATTGCTCGAAGAAACTCCTTGGGTTTTAAATGCACAGGACGAAACAGAAAGGAAAAAACTGGTAGGATTGTTATTTGATATTTCGCAAATGGCAAGAGAATTAAATGAAGCAGAAAATAAGCTTCGCGATAATCAGCTTGAGAACGGCGGGTGGTCCTGGTTCCCCGGAATGCCGGAAAATAGATATATTACACAGCATATTGTAGCAGGAATGGGGCATCTCGATAAATTGGGAATTAAAAATATTCGAAACAATAATTTAATCTGGAACATGCTTAAAAAAGCAGTTAATTACCTTGACATCAAAATGAATGAAGATTATGATTATCTTATAAAGCATGGAATAAATTTAAACCAAAAAAATATTGGTTATATACAAATTCATTATTTATATGCAAGAACATATTATCTCGATTTACCTGTTCCGGATAATTTCAAAAAAGCATTTAATTATTGGAAAAGCCAGGCACAAACTTACTGGTTATCAAATAACAAATATATGCAGGGGATGATTGCACTTGCACTATTCAGACTGGACGATAAAAAGACTGCCGATGCAATAATAAAATCATTGAAAGAAAATGCAGTTTACAATGATGAGATGGGAATGTACTTCAAAGAGGAAAACGGCTGGTACTGGTACCAGGCTCCTATTGAAACCCAGGCTTTATTAATTGAAGCATTTGATGAAATTTCCCACGACAAAAATTCTGTCGATTTAATGAAAATCTGGCTGTTAAAACAAAAGCAGGTCCAGGATTGGAGAACAACCAAGGCAACCGCAGATGCCTGCTATGCTCTGTTATTAAGAGGAGAAGATTGGCTATCTGAAAATAAACCTGCAACTATTAAAGTTGGTAATCAAACTATCGATCAAAATAAACTGGAAGGTCCTGATAAACCTGAAACCGGGACAGGGTATTTCAGAACTTCTTGGAGTGGTGAACAAATAAAACCAAATATGGGTGAAGTTACTGTTATAAATAATAATAAAGTTGTTGCATGGGGTTCTTTATACTGGCAATATTTTGAGCAGCTTGATAAAATTACACCTTCGAAGTCTCCTTTAAATATTAACAAGAAATTATTTCTTCAAGAGAATACACCAACCGGACCCAAAATTACTCCGGTTACAGAAAAAACAAAATTAGCTCCCGGAGATTTAATAAAAGTCCGGATTGAAATAAGAGTTGATCGCAATATGGAGTTTGTTCATTTAAAAGATATGAGAGCTGCGGGTTTCGAACCGATAAATGTTTTATCAAGAAGCAAATACCAGGACGGATTATGGTATTATGAAAGTACACGCAATGCGGCTACAAACTTCTTTATCAATTATTTACCCAAGGGTACTTATGTATTTGAATATGAATTACGGGCTACTTATAAAGGAAATTTTTCAAACGGCATTACTTCAATTCAATCAATGTATGCACCTGAATTTTCCAGTCATTCTGAAGGAATAAGAGTTGAAGTAAAATAATATATAAAAAAAACTTTTTTAAATTAGCTTAATATCTTTAAAAATGGGCTGTTTTATAAATTAACTTCTGATTTCCATAGCTTATCACATACTGTAGGAATCTTCTTGCAATTCTTAACATAAAAAGTTAGCTTTAACTAATTAATAAGGTGAGCACTTTTATTCTACACCAGAAATAATAAATACATCAATTATTCAATCAAGTTCCAAAATCTTATAACACACTCAAATTTTGCTTTTAATTCAAGATTTTTTCCCGGAATAGGAGATTAGTTGAACATATAATTGTAATATGTTAATTAAAGGGGATTAGTGTGAAAATATTACCCAAAATAGATTTTTAGAATGTTCATCATTTAGCTATATATATCTAAACTTTTATTAAGATATCTTTAGGAATAAAGTCTGTATATTATCAAGATTTTTAGAATTCAGACACTAAATAGAAATAATGAATATATTATTACTCAATTATGAATACCCACCTCTCGGCGGCGGTGCTGGACGTGCAATGCAAAGCATAGCGGTACAACTTGCAGCTATGGGATATGATGTTAATATCATTACTTCTCATACTTCATTTTCATATAGTGAAATTTTTGATCGAGGTGTAAAAGTTTATATGGTTCCGAGTTTCCGGAAGGGTATTCATGACAGCGGCTTAAGGGGTGCAATTACTTATTTATTCTTCGCATACTTCAAACTCCTTAAAATATTCCGGTCTAATAAATATGATATTGTTCATTATTTTTTCAGCTTACCGACGGCTTTTTTAAGCATTCTGCCTGGAAAGCATTTGAAGCTACCTTACGTTGTATCTCTTCGCGGCTCTGATGTACCAGGCTATGATAATTACAATAAGAAATTAAAATTTCTCCATAAAATTTATTTACCGATAACAAAACATATCTGGAAAAGAGCAAAGGCAGTTGTTGCAGTAACAAACAGCTTAAAACTTACTGCTCTTCAAACAAATCCAAATCAATCCATTGATGTAATTCCTAATGGTATAGATACAAATATTTTTTCATATACATCTGTATGTAATGGAGAAAATAATAACTTTCGCTTGATAACAGTATCCAGGCTTATTAAAAGGAAAGGGATTCAATATGTTCTGAAAGCATTATCTGAAATCCGTGAAAACATACCTTCTGAGAAGGATAATTCTATCAGTCTAACTATTATAGGTGAAGGAAATTATGAAAATGAATTAAAGACCATGAGTGATAAGCTGGGTTTGAGTAAAATTGTAACTTTTTTGGGATTCTACCCAAGGGACAATATACCATCATATTTTGCGCAAAGTGATACTTTTATTCTTCTTTCACTAGCTGAAGCATTTGGAAATGTAATTGCCGAAGCGATGGCATGCGGATTACCAATCATTGGAGCAAACCAGGGCGGTATACCCGATCTGGTGGGTGATGAAAACGGCATACTTGTAGAACCTGAAAATATTTCACAAATAAAATCCGCAATCCTTCTAATGAAAAATAACAAAGATTTAAGATTCAAAATGGGAAAAGCTAATACAGAAAAAATAAAACAGAAATATAATTGGGAAAAAATTGCACTAGCTTATAAAGATGTTTACTTAAAACGCTAAATAATACAATAAATAAAATTATTAACCTTATGCCGAATAATTTATTTAACTTTTTAACCTTAAAACAAAATATTTATTTACCAAGGAAAGAATTAGACTCTCTTCGTTTTAATTTACTGAAGAAATTATTATTATATGCTTATCAAAATATCCCTTATTACAAAAATAGTTTTGATAAGGAAAAAATGAATCCATCCGATATCCAATCAATTAATGAATTATCTGCATATCCGATTATCACTAAAGACATGATACGTTCAAATAATTTACGATCATTGAATCCAAAAACTCTTTTTAAGGATAGATTTAAAAGTCATACAAGCGGATCAACCGGGGAACCGATGTGGACATACTATGACCCGGTAAGCTGGATTCGAAAGAAATATTTTATTAAAGCAAGGGCAAGAATGGAGTGCGGATTAAGACCTAATGAAAAAATCGGAATCTTTGAAAGTACTTCACAAAATTCCCAGAATAGACCAAGTTTTATTTTTAGAACTTTAAAATCACATTATAAAGTATTCTCAATCTTTGAACCATATGAAAAAACCATACCCGAATTAAGTGCTTTTTCTCCTGCTGCCTTATATGGAGCACCAAGTTATTTTTTTCAACTGGCACAATTTATTTCAAAGAATAATTGTCAATTACCTTCGATAAAAAGAATATTTACCAGTTCAGAATATTTACAGGACACTGTCCGTGATAATATTAAAAAAGTATTTAATGCCGAAGTATATGATGTATATGGTTCAACAGAATTTAAAGAAGTTGCATGGGAATGTGAAAAACATGAAGGCTATCATATAAATGAAGACGAAGTTATTGTAGAAATTTTAAAAGACGGAAAACCTGTGCCGCCAGGTGTTACCGGCAACATTGTTATTACGGATTTAAGAAATAAAGCTATGCCATTAATCCGCTTTAAATTGTACGATAAAGGAACTCTAATTAATGAAAAATGCAGCTGCGGACGGACCTTTTCTTTAATGAAACCTTATGCGGGCCGTTCATCAGAATATATTATTTTACCCAACAGTGAAATTATTTCTCCGTATCTTTTTACAACGAGCATCGAAAAAATACATGGACTGCTCCAATACCAGCTTGTTCAAATTTCAGAGGATAAGATTTTGGCAAGCATTGTAACAAATAGAGAAGATTTTAACCGGATTTCTGCTTCAATAAAAAGTATCTTATCTAATATCACTAATAATTTGATGGAAATTGAAGTGGAGCTAAAAAATAGAATAGATGTTGAAGAAAATGGCAAATTTAAAGTAGTAAAGAATTTAATTTTAGAACAAAAGGAGAGTTAGATATGAAAAATAAATTCATCTTTAATTTCACACCAACCGGAATGATCCCGACAAAAAAAATGACCGAACATGTACCTGTACACCCGGAAGAAATTATTAGCCAGGTCTTAGAAGCCGTCGAATTCGGTGTAAACATGGTTCATTTGCATGCGAGAGATAATGATACAGAAGAACCTACCTATAAAAAAGAAATTTATTCAGAGATAATTAGCGGTATTAGAAAGGAAAATAAGGACCTTGTACTTTGCGTTTCAACAAGCGGAAGAAATTTTCCTGAATTTGAAAAAAGATCCGAATGTTTGGATCTCAAGGGTGAATTGAAGCCTGATTTTGGAAGTCTAACTTTAAGTTCACTTAATTTTAATCGTCAGGCATCAATGAATGCACCCGACATGATTAAAGCACTCGCTCAAAAAATGCTGGATAATAATATTCGCCCGGAGCTTGAGGCTTTTGATCTCGGTATGATCAATTATGGAAAATACCTAATATCCAAGAACCTGATAAAACCGCCATACTATTTTAATTTGATTTTAGGAAATATTGCATGTGCACAGGCTACTATGTTAAGTCTTGGCTTAATGATAAACGAATTGCCTGACAACTCAATATGGTCGGCAGGTGGAATTGGGGATTGGCAGCTTAAAATGAATACAATGGCTATAATGGATGGGGGCGGAGTAAGGATAGGTCTTGAAGATAATATTTATTTTGATGATGAAAGGAAACACCTTTCAACAAATTCTCAATTAGTTAAAAGGTTAGCAGGTATCGCCAAAGCTCTTGGGAAAGAACCGTATACTCTAAAAGAAGCCAGAGAAATTTTAGGGTGTGTATAATCTCTGAAACTTAGAATGATGGACCTCCAGCGGTTAAGGCAAAAATTTAAATACAATAGTATATTTAGGATTTTGCACGACGGACTGGTTAAAATCGGAGTGAAAATCTCTTTCTTTTATCTTGTAGAAGAAGGACTGCATCTTAGCCCCGCTAAATTTGAAAATAAAGGATTCATAGACTATTCTGTAGAATTTCTTAATGAAGATAATATAGATCTTATTTGCTCAATCCCCGAAAGACCATGTGAAAAAGAAATCATTATTAATCTAATGAAAAATGGATGCCGTTGTTTTGTTGTTAAAAAAGATAACGATATCATCGGGTATACATGGTTTAATATTTATGAATGTAACTTTGAAGGTTATAAATTTTCATTGAAAGAAAATGAAGCTTACTTATTTGACGCTTATATTTTAATAAAGTATAGAGGAAAAAATATTGCCCCTTTTATTCGGTATAAATGTTATAAAGAGCTTGAAAAATTAGGCAAAACTAAATTGTATAGCATCTCCGAAATTGTGAATAAACAGTCAATCAATTTCAAGAAAAAATTGAATGCAAGGTTCGTTCTTTTAGGTTTGTACGTCAGTTTATTTAAAAAACGGACTTTTAGTAAACCACTAAAAAAACTCTTTCCTGATGGATGATATGTACAAAATCAATATATACGATTCGATACTAAAAGTTGAAAAGGACTGCTGGGATTCATTAACAGTAGATAACTTATTTATGTGTTATGATTGGTTCAAGACTTTTGAAGAAGGGACAATTCCGTCTTTAAAATCAAATTATATAATGATTTTCGACAATGGAAAATTAATAGGTTCTTCGGTCTGTTATCTTGAGAAAACATCTATAGCCTATTCTATTGATAATGTGTTATTCGGCAGATTAAAAAAATTCAAATTATTTAAAAATTCTTCTTTTTTACCGGCCCTAATATGTAATCCTCAAAAAGGATTCGGAACGCATCTGCTTATATCAAAAGATCTTAATCGCGAAAATGCTATAAAAGTACAAAATGAACTCATTACCACAATTGAAAATATAGCAAATGAGAATAAAATATCTACCTGTTTTTGTAATGTTATAGATAATGAAACGGACTTGATTGATTCATTAAACAAAAGGGGATATTCCAGTACAATTATTCTGCCTTTAAGTTATATAGATATTAAATGGTCTTCTTTTGAGGATTATAAAAAGTATGTCTCGCAGATATATCCCAATATGAAAAAATCTATTTACAGGGAAATTAATAAGAACAGGAGCGCCGGTGTAGTTATAAAACAATTGCAAAATGTTGAGAGCCATGGGAAAAGACTATTTGAATTGCTTGAAATGAATCATCGTAAATATAACAGCGAGCTCTCTCTAAAACCTGATTTTTTTTACCGGGTAAAAGAAAATTTTGGCGATGATGCATTTATTTATACTGCGTTAAAAGAAGAAAAGATTATCGGTGTCCATCTTGAAATAAGAAAAGGAAAAGAGGCTATAAGTCTTTACACAGGTATTGATCATTTTTATTCTAAAGATGATTTAACATACTTTAATATTGCTTACTACGAACCAATTAAAAATGCTATTTCCAACGGGCTTGCAAGAATTTATTAAGGCAATGCATTGTATAAAACAAAATCTAAAAGAGGATGTGCAGTAAAAAACACATATCTGTTTTACAAATCTTTCAATGGTAAAAGTAATATTAAATTAAAAACCTGGTTTGCATTACACAGATTGTGGATGAAAAGGAAATTTTCATATATCATGAAATTACCTTCAAACCTTGGGATCAAAACTATTTATGAATTTGCAGCTATTCTTATCTTATTTATAAATAAGTAGAAAAAACATGTCCCAAAGCAGAGACTATCCGGCTCTTAATAATTTAATTATGTGTAAAATTAAAATATTCAATTCCATAACAGAGATAAAAAAAGAAGATTGGGATCCGCTGACTGTACATAATGTATACCTGAGTTATGAATGGCTGAAAACAATTGAAGAAACTACAGCTTTTCCTTTATTCCCGTACTATATTACTATCGAGGATCAAGAAAAAATCATTTGCGCTTCAGTATGTTATTTTGAACAATTAAATGATGCACGGATAATAGATCGTGTAATGCTGGGTAGATTATATAAATATAGATTTCTAAAAAAATTATCTTTTCTACCCTCTTTAGTCTGCAACCGGCAAAGAGGAGATGGAACTCATTTTGTCTTTCTCCCTGAAATTAAACCGGAGCAGATGGCGCAGTTACAAAATAAAATGCTGGATGAAATAGAAAGCATAGCAAAGGAAAATAAAACTTCAATTTGTTTTTTAAATGTAATAGAAGATGAAAAGCAATTGATTAAATCACTAATAGAACGCGGCTATCATATGAGCTTTGATCTTCCTTCAAATTTTATGGATGTTAAATGGTCTTCCTTTGAGGAATATAAAAAACATTTATCCATGAAATATCCTTATATGGATAAATCAATTAGACATCAATTAAATAGAAATAGAAAATCCGGTGTAGTTATTGAGCAAATACAAAATATTGAAGACTGCCAGGAGAGGCTTTTTGAATTGATTAAGATGAATCATTTTAAATATAACTCTACATCGTTTTGGTTAAAACCAAATTATTTCCGGCAGATTAAAAAAAATTTTGGAAATAATGCTATTATTTATGCTGCGATGAAGGAAGGAATTATTATTGGCGTTAGCGTTGTATTAAGGAAAGGGAAAGAAGCTTTTTTTTCAAGCATTGGCGTGGACCATGAACGTTCGCAAAATGATTTAACATTTTTTAATATTGGTTATTATGAGCCTATTAAGAATGCAGCTAGTAGCAATATCTCCCTCATTTATTTCGGCAGAGGTTTATATCATACAAAAATAAAAAGAGGATGCATTCCTAAAGATATGTTCATACTTTATAAACCGAAAAATAAGCTTATGAATATTCCTTTAAAATTGTGGTTTCTATTTCATAAACATTGGATGATGAGAAAGCTTTCGTATATTAAAAAATTATAAATCCCAGATCATCAGATAAATTATCTATATAAATGAAAGATAAATGGATATTACTAAATCAAAATACTTAAAGCTTATTACTTTATTACGAAATGAAAGACGCTCACTTGATGAATTAATTCATCATCAAAATATTGCTTTGAGGAAATTAGTAAAACATTCATACAATACCGTAAAATTTTATAAAAATTTATTTGACAGCCATGGTTTGCACCCTGAAGATATTCAATCTGTAGAAGATATAATTAAAATACCCATTATTGATAAAAAAACATTACAACAAAATTCATTTGATGTTTTAATCAGTGGGAAATACAAAAAAGAAAAGCTCATTCCTGTTACCACCACCGGCTCAAGCGGAATAATGCTGAAATTTTTTATAGATAATACATATGATCAGTTCAGGAAAGCACAATTTCTACGGCCATATATTACTAATAGACGCCGTCCTTTTGATAAAACATTAGTATTCAGTGCACCTAAACCGGCAGGGAAAAAATGGTTTCAGCATCTTGGTTTCATGAATGACAACAGGGTGTATTATAATACAGATACATTCGAACAAATCGTTGAAATACAAAAGATCAAACCTTCTGTTATTCAAGGTTGCGCCTCAGTATTAAATCTTATAGCTCTTATGATTATTGATAAAAATACTTCAATTCCAAAACCACGTCTGGTATTTGCAGATTCGGAAGTATTAACTAGGAATATGAGGGAAAATATTGAAAAGGCATTTAATACCAAGGTGATAGATATATATGGAACATATGAAACAGATAATATAGCATATGAATGTCTATATCATGAAGGTTACCATATTGCATTGGATTGTGTTTTAATGGAATTTATCTGTGACGGCAGAAAAGCAGAACCTTTTGAAGATGCTGAAATTGTTGTAACGGTTTTAAATAATTTCGCAATGCCTTTTGTTAGATATAATTTGCATGACATAGGTGCTTTCAGCAACAAGGCTTGTACTTGCGGCAGAACATTCCCCCTGCTCGCTAAGATTCTGGGACGCTCGGATAATTATTTGGTTACGCCGGATGGAAAAAGATTATCTTTTGTAAACCTTGGTGCATACCTGCATCCATTAACAAAATTTGTTTATGAATTCCAGATCATCCAGGAAGATATTAGTAAATTTTCCGTTTTCCTTGTACCAAATAATTCTTTTAATGATGAATGCAAAAAAATAATAGTATCGATAATTAACAAATATTTTCCGGGTGCAAATATAGATATTAAAATTGTTCCTGTTATAAAACGTGAAGGGGCGGGAAAACTTATGACATTCATATCAAAGGTAAAGTGGTCGGTTCAAAATACATAAATCTTATTCGTCTTTTGCATAATGAGCATCGTTCTCTTGATGAATTAATTCATCATCAGACTGCTGCATTAAAAAATCTTGTCAGTCATGCATACAGCACTGTTCCTTATTATAAAAAATTATATGACGATACAGGGCTCCATCCCAATGATATTCGATCAATAGAAGATATTTCTAAAATATCTATTATAGATAAATTAATGCTGAATGCCGCTTCACCGGAAGTCAATTGAAGATATAACTAAAATACCGGTTATAGATAAGCAATTATTAGTTCAAAACTCATATGATAGATTAATTAGCAATAAATATAAATTAAATAATCTTATACCAATTAAAACGGCAGGTTCTAATGGTATGCCTTTCCTGTTTTATGTTGATTATGCATTTGATCAATTTAGAAAAACACAATTTTTAAGACCTTATATTACAAACGGTCGGAAACTATGGGATAGTTCCGTTTCATTTAGTATTCATAATCCCCCAGCAAAAAAATGGTTTCAATATTTATCAATAATTAATAACATTCATATTTTTTCTGGTTCAGATATTAATAATCAAATAAAAATATTACAAAAGAAAAAACCGGCGGTCATCCAGGGATATGGCTCTATATTAAATCTTTTATCGAATAAAATAATTGAGGAAAATATTTCGATACCAAAACCACGTTTGGTTTTTACAGATTCGGAATTGTTATTGCCTGATATGAGAAGAAATATTGAAACAGCGTTTCAAACCAGGGTAATAGATGTTTATGGAACATATGAGACAGATAATATCGGGTATGAATGTCATTATCATGAAGGATATCATATAGCAATTGATTCCGTTATAATGGAATTTATAAACAATGGAAAAACTGCAAAACCAAATGAGGAAGGTGAAGTGGTAGTTACGGTTTTAAATAACTTTGCCATGCCATTCATTCGTTATAATTTACATGATATAGGCAGTTATAGTGAAAAACAGTGTTCATGCGGAAGAACATTTCCGCTTATGAACCAAATAAAAGGAAGAACCAACGATTACATGATTACACCGGATGGAAAGCGGTTATCTTATTTTAATATTGCAAATTTTGATAAGCTTGCTCCGAATGTTCGTGAATATCAAATAGTTCAGGAAGATATAAATTACTTTAATGTATTTGTTGTACCGGGAATAGAATACAATAATCAGGGAGAAAATACATTTATACCCGTTATAAAAAAAATTTTCCCCGATGCAAAAATAAAAATAAATTTAGTTCCTAATATTGAACGTGAACAATCCGGAAAATTCAAGGCGTTTAAATCGATGGTAAATTTATGATTGTTGATGATACTAATGAAGAAAAATTGCATAAAGAAGGAGAGATTATACGTGATGCAACTGTATTAAGCAGTACTCTATATATTTCACAAGCATTTTATGTAATTAGAGGATTTTTAATCGCACAATTTCTTGGTCCATCAACTTACGGACTTTGGAGTGTACTTAGAACTTTTTTTAATAGTGCTCCTTACTTTGGATTGGGAACCCAGCAGGCAATGGTAAGGGAAGTTCCTTTTAGTATCGGTGAAGGGAATAAGCTTAAGAAATCAATAATTATTCAAACAAGCTTATCCTGGAATATACTTATATCTGTACTCATTATGGTTTTGGTTTTTACAGCATCATTTTTCGGATTTGCAGCTGAATATAGAGTTGAAATTCGCCTCTCGAGTATTTTATTTATGTTGACTTCCGTACACCTATTTATGCAGCCTAAATTCAACAGCGAACAAAAATATGTACTGATGAGTAAATATATGCTTTCGTATGCAATTTTAAATACTATATTCGGATTAAGCCTCCTTTTTTTCTTCAATCTAAGCGGCTTATTAATGGGAATGATTTTAGCACAGCTAATACTTTTGACCTACTTAATTATTAATAAACATTTATCCCTGAACCTTTCCATTGATAAAAGTACCCTTAAAGAATTATTCAGGATAGGATTCCCAATCATGATATTATGGTTTTTTATCTTTCTAATTGGTAATCTGAATAAACTAATCGTATTTATTATGCTTGGAAAGACAAAGGCAGGTTTTTATGGTTTAGCCACATTTGTATCATCTATTGTAGGTTATATTTCATATGCTGCAACAAGTGTTATTTTTCCGCGAATGATGTATACTTACGGCAAGACAGGTGAAAAAAAGTATATGGAAAAATATTTTACAAAACCAATGATTGTACTTTCGGGAATGATCCCGGTCATTCTTGGTATTATTTATATTAATATTGAAGCAGTTATAAATTTATTTTTGCCAAAATACATACCGGGAATAACTGTACTGCACATTCTTATTGCAGCATTATTTTTTTCAACAATATGGGGATTACCAATTAACTTGTTGGTCGCATTAAACAAACAAAAAAAATTTATGTACATAACAGCAATTGTTTTACTATTAAGTATTATCCTTGATTTAATTATAATAAAAATAGGATTTGATATAAACGGTGTTGCAGTAGTTACTGCTTTTACTTTTTTTCTTACATCTGCTCTTGCAAATGGCTATTCATTATTTTTATTTAAAAATGGTGTAATGCAAATCCTACAGAAATTATCTTTAATATATTTGCCGTTTATTTATTCATTTGCCGGGGTGATTTTTAGTATTTCCATATCATTCTCAAAAAACATTTACGTAGATAATATTTTAAAATCTCTTATCTTCATTGCATTTAGTACCCCATTAATTATTTATATTGAAAAAGAGAGTAAAATTATAAACAAGATATTGTCTTTTTTAAAAATATCTAGAAAATAAGATCTCTTAATAAGCTTATCGGAAATTTTCAACTCCTGTTATTTACACAATTTTTTTTTCAATTTTCTTGCAATTTTATATTATATGTTTTACTTTAAAAAGTAAAATAAAAAGTCTATGGGGATTATTTAAGGGTGAGATTTTTATTTTATTAATTTTCTATCTGTTTTAATTATTAAACATTCATAATATCCCCCGTTATTGAATTGTTTAAAATAATTTTCATAAACTGTTCCATATTCTATTTATCCGTATTTCAATAAAATAAAAAGTAAAAACTTTTTTTGAAATATATCAGGTAATTTTTTAAACATTAACAAATTTCATACATGCATTAGTTAAAAAAAAGCTAATTGCATTCATAACAATCAAAAAAACAGGAGGATAACATGAAAATAGTTCGAATGAACCAGCTTCACAATAATTCAAGCAAAACTGTTGCATTCTTTGATATGCAGACAAATGATGGAATTATCATTAAAGGATTTCGTCTGGTAAACGGTTCGAATGGTTTATTTATTTCATCACCTGATGATAAAGGCAAAGACGGTAAATTTTATGAGAATGTAATACTTCCTAAGGAGATGAGAGATAATTTACAGGAGCAGGCAATAGAAGAATATAATAAGAACAATTGATACATTTGTTTTGATTAAAATATCTGGTTTGACAAACCCAATTTTCTTTGAGAAATTGGGTTTGTCTTTATTTTAAATAAAACGGATAGTTGAGAAATCCAGAACTGTCAATTATACTGATACTTTGAGTAAAAAATACAATACTTAAAGAAGTATCTGAAAAATTAAGGCAATTACAAACCTATTTTAATTTCCTTTTATATTTTAATGGCATATATTTTGTTTTCGCAAATCAAAACTATATGGAGAGTATAAATGCCGTTAATCTTAATTTCCAGTTCAATAATAGTCTTCTTGGCAACCTGGGTTATGGTTATTTATAATTCTTTCGTTAAAGAAAAGAATTTAATAAAAGAAGCATGGAGCGGAATTGACGTACAACTTAAACGACGCTATAATTTAATACCTAACCTAGTAGAAACAGTAAAAGGTTATAGTAAACATGAAAAGGAACTCTTTGAGAACATTACCAGCTTAAGAAGTAAGACAATCAAATTGGATAATATAAGTGAAAAGGCAAAAACCGAATCCGAATTATCCGGAATGCTTAAAAAGCTTTTCGCGGTTGCTGAGGGTTATCCAGATTTAAAAGCCAGTCAAAATTTTCTAGATCTCCAAAAACAATTATCCGAAATTGAAGAGCAAATACAATATGCAAGAAGGTATTATAACGGTACGGTTCGAAATTACAATATTAGTGTCGAATCAATCCCCAGCAACATTATCGCTGCAATATTTGGCTTCAAACAGGAAACATTTTTTAAAATAGCATTAGCCTTTGAAAAAGAGCTCCCGGAGGTTAAACTTGCATAGAATTAAATTTTTGTCCCTACCCTTTAAAATTATTTTTTTTCTTCTTTTGATTAACTCCTCTTTATTTAGCAGGGAAAAAATTTTATCATTTAATAGTGATATTACAGTAAATCCTGATGCTTCAATGCTAGTCCGTGAAACTATATCTGTAGAAGCTGAAGGCATTGATATTAAAAGGGGAATTTATAGAGATTTTCCCACTAATTATAAAGACACTTATGGAAACGACTATAATGTTGATTTTGCTATTGTCGAAATTTTAAGAGATGGTAAACCGGATGATTATAGGATAGACGATATTTCAAACGGGAAAAGAATTTACATTGGAAATAAAAATTATTTTTTGAAACGTGGTGTGTATAATTACACTATTGTATACAAAACAAACAGGCAGATTGGTTTTTTCGATGATCATGGTGAATTATACTGGAATGTTACGGGAAATGGATGGGCTTTTAATATTGAAAAGGCATCGGCAGTAGTTCATTTACCATCAAATATTTCTGCAAGTGAAATTAAATGTTTTGCTTTTACAGGACCGGCAAGCTCAAGGGGAAGAGATTATTTTTCTTCAAAAGATATAAGCACAGCAAGTTTTAATTCAACCAGAATTCTTGGTGCGCAGGAAGGATTAACTATAATTGTTGAATGGCCGAAAGGTTTTGTAACTGAACCTACGGCTGAAATGAAGTTCGGATTTTTTATTAATGATAATCTTAACGTGCTTTTAGGAATAATAGGTTTCTTCATTGTATTAATTTATTATTTATTAATTTGGAAAAAGGTTGGAAAAGATCCTGAGAAAGGAACGATAATTCCCCAATATGTTCCGACCGATAATTTCTCCCCCGCTGCAATGCGTTATATCAAACGAATGGGTTATGATAATAAAATTTTCGCCGCTTCTATAATTAATATGGCTGTAAAAGGATATTTATCTATAGAAGAAGATAACGGGAAGTACACTCTTATTAGAAAGACTGGGGGTGAAGATAAATTAACTCCCGAAGAAAGAAAAATTGCTTCTAAATTAATTTTCAATTCAGATAGTCAAGCAATAAATCTTGATCAGGCACTTCATGAGATTGAAAAAATAATACCGTCAAAAAATTCTCTTACAAAAAAAATTATAAAAATTTTATCATCCGGACTTGGGAAAAGGTTATCCCCACAAAAAATTCAACCGGATCAAGAAAAATTTTTGATGCTTGAACTTGACCAGAAGAATCATACAATAATTAGCTCTTCAATTAATGAATTAAAAAAGGCCTTAAAAAATAGTTATGAAAAAATTTATTTTTTAAACAATAGAAAAGAATTTATTATCGGAGCAGTTCTATCAATTATATTTATAGCAGTAATGGGAATGCTTGGCTCATCAGAACAATTATTTCTTACAGCCTGGTTGAGTTTTTGGAGTATAGGGGTCGTCATTTTAATCATTACGGTTTATAAGACTTGGCTGGGCGTTGCAGGCGGCGGTAAAATTAAAATCTCCGGCATTATAGGAGCACTATTTATAACTGGGTTTTCAATCCCATTCTTTCTAGGTGAATTAGCAGGAATATATTTTCTTTCAACTCAAGGTTCATACTTTACACCTATTATTTTAGCAGCCCTGGTGTTTATAAATATTTTATTCTATCATTTATTAAAAGCTCCTACTTTAGCAGGCAGGAAATTACTGGATAAAATAGAAGGTTTTAAAATGTATCTATCTGTGGCAGAAAAGGATAGATTAAATATTATAAATTCTCCCGAAAAAACTCCCGAGTTATTTGAAAAATATTTACCATATGCTTTAGCACTTGATGTAGAAAATGATTGGGCACTACAATTTGCGTCTGTTATTAATACAAGCAGCATTGAAAACAGCAGCTATCACCCTGGTTGGTATTCGGGGCATAATTGGGATAATTTTACTGCTGATGGATTTACTTCATCGTTCTGTAGTTCATTATCAAATGCTATTTCTTCATCATCTACTGCCCCGGGTTCAAGTTCGGGCAGTGGCGGTTCATCCGGCGGTGGCGGAGGTGGAGGTGGAGGCGGGGGTTGGTAAAATTTATTAATTAACAGGAACTTAATCCCTCTCTTTAAGTATAATAACCAATCACTTCATATTGGGAAATAAAATATTTAACGGAGGGAAACATGCCTCTTTATAAAACTTCAAAAGCTGATTTAAGGGGAAAATACAAACACAATTTGGAAATAAGTATTATTGTTTCTCTTATTTTTCTAATCGCTGCATTCAAATTTTCTCCACAAAAAAGTAACGGAGAAACAGTTATTAAACCCGTTACAGATATAATTTCGGTTATAGATGTACAACCCACAAAACAAAATCAAACTCCACCAAAAATTAAACCCGTAGTTCCTGAAATTTCTATAAATCCTGAAATAAAAGAGATTGAATTTGAAGCAACAGACTTAAATGTTAATGAAAATGTAGAAAAACCGCCCGAGAGAACCGAAGTCTATAAAATAATTGCAGATGAAAATGTAATTTTTAAAGTAGTTGAACAATTACCTAAACCAATTGGAGGAATTGAAGCAATACAAAATAAAATACATTATACAGAAATAGCTAAAAGAGTTGGTATTGAAGGTAAAGTTATCATCCTGGCAATTGTTGGTAAAAACGGAGATGTTATTAGTGCAAGCATTACAAAATCTCTTTTCCCATCCCTTGATGAAGTTGCATTGAATGCAGTTAAAAGTACAAAATTTATTCCCGGAAAACAGAGAGGAAAACCTGTAAATGTTCAAATGTATATACCTATCTTTTTTAAATTACAATAAATACAATTTAATATTTTGAAACGGGATGACATCAGATAAATGATGTCATCTCGTCCAAAAATTTTGTTGAATTAAAATCCTTATATTATCCCTTCCAAAATTATCGATTTTATTTTTATGCCTATTAAAAGAATCTTTAACAGCTCAAGATTCAACTTAATGTTTAGAGCGTTAAAGTATCAGAATTACAGGCTATTTATAAGCGGGCAGAGTCTTTCTTTAATTGGGACATGGATATAACAGGTTGCAATGACCTGGCTTGTATACCGTATTACCAATTCTGCATTTATGCTGGGGATTGTCGGATTTTCCGGGCAGCTTCCTTTATTTATTATTGCTCCGTTGGCCAGTGTTTTTGCAGATAGATGGAATCGTCATAAAATGCTCCTTTATACCCAGTCGCTTGCTTTAGTTCAAGCTCTTATCCTTTCGATTTTAGTTTTTACCGAAGTCGTTCATATCTGGCAGTTAATTGTTTTGGCTGTACTTCTTGGAACTATCAACGCTTTCGATATGCCAATCCGCCAAGCTTTTGTTTCAGAAATGATAGATGATAAAAAGGAAGATCTGGGAAATGCAATTGCACTTAATTCTTCGATGGTTGATGCTGCAAGATTAGTTGGTCCCTCAATAGCCGGAATATTAATAGCAACTGTTGGAGAAAGATGGTGTTTTTTAATAAACAGTATCAGCTATGTCGCAGTTGTAGTTTCTTTACTTAAAATGGATATAAAAATTATTCCAGGAAAAAAAAGGGAAACTAAAATTGCCGAAGAATTGAAAGAAGGTTTTTCATATACTTTTGGATTTGCTCCTATTATGTACTTAATTCTTCTTTTGGCAGTAGTTAGCTTAATGAGCAACTCATTAACTTTATTAGCCCCGGTATTTGCAAAGGAATATTTACATGGGAATGCAAGCACATTTGGATTTCTTATGGCAGGTTATGGTTCTGGCGCTTTAACCGGTGCAATATATCTTTTAAATAAAAAAACCGTTCTGGGCTTAGGAAGACTTATTGCTTACGCTGTAATTCTTTTAAGCTTAAGCATGTTTGTTACGGCATTTTCCAGGAATTTCATTTTATCTATAACAATGATGTTTACAGCGGGAACAGGAATGATGCTTCATATAGCATCTGTTAATACATTGCTTCAAACTATTTCAGAAGAAAGCAAGCGAGGACGTGTAATGAGTTTCTATGCGATGGCTTTCAGGGGGATGAGCCCTTTTGGTAGTTTAATCGGGGGTGGATTGGGAGGCTGGATTGGAGCACCCATTACAGTTCTAATCGGTGGAGCATCTTGTTTTATCAGTGCTCTTTTTTATATTTCAAAATTACCTATTATAAGACCTCTAGTAAAACCAATCTATGAAAGTCTTGGCATATTCTGCCACAGCTTGCTAAGGGAGTACAGCAAGCAATAGATAATGAAGCGAGGGCTAAGTAAAAATTTCTATGACTCGATAAATTTCAGGCGTTTTGTTAATTAATAAAATACAAACAAAGATGAATGCAAAGTAACGTTCGAAGCAATTAAAGTTCAGGTATCTATATCTAAAAAACAATAGCAGGTAATTCCTTTATAACTTTTAAAATGATTCAAACAGAACCTTCGAGGTTAATATACTTTATACGACATGCTGACCTCGAAGGTTTACGTTATGCTATTTGCCAAATTCATCTCCGGCTTTTACATTAAATAAGTTTTTAAATGATAATCCCTTGTAATATCCTTCCATAACATAAATGATATCAATAGAAATAACTTTTTTATCTAATGTTGCTATCCTTAATCCGGTTTTTGACTCAATAACTGTTCCCGGTTTTTCGGATCTGTTATTCTCTGTTTCAATAGATATTTGTAATATTTTCATAGGAAAATTATTATAAAATGTAGCTGCCCCATGATACTTCGGATTGGAAGCCCGAACTAAGTTATAAATTTTTTCTGCATTCTGATTCTGCCAACTTATTTTCAGGTCCTCTTCCCGCGGCTTACCGAAATATGAATATTCACTTTCATTCTGCTTAATAAAATGGATCAAATCAGAATTATTTTCTATATACATAGCTGATACTTCAGTTACACATTTTAGCAATGTGTCCGCAAGTTTATTACTTAAAGAACCATATGTGTCTACACGTTCAATTCTTTCTTTTTCTATATGAATTATCGGACCTGTGTCAATATTTTTATCAAGCCTGTAAGCAGTAATCCCTGTTTCCGTAATTCCATTTTTGATCTGCCAAAACAAAGGATCAGGTCCGCGGTAAGAAGGAAGTATGCTTGGATGAAAATTAATAAAACCGTAACGTGGAATTTCAAGAACTGTTCCAGGAATTTTATATGGAAATGAGAATATAAAAACAATATCCGCCTCGATGTCTAAAAGCCAAAAAGTTATATCCTCCGAAAGATTTTCTTTTGATAATATATTATAGGGGAGTCCAAATGATTCTGAAATTAACCTAATGTTCTTATTTCCAGGGCTAAAGATTTCCGGAACGGCAAATCCTGCAATCAGTTTATTATTGAGAAGATAATTGATAGATGGAAAAGAAAAATGATTACTTATTATTCCTATTTTCATATTCCCTATCTTTTTTGAAATATTTTTGCTGTTTATCAGAGCCGGTAAAATAATTTAGAGCTAATTTAGCAATATTAAATTATAAGTGTAGAAAAATTTTGATATTATGAATTCTTAATAATAACTATAAAGACAATGAAAGCTGTAAAAATTCCCTGGACATTATTTGCATCTGAGTTCATCGGTACTGCACTGCTGGTTTTAATAGGTCTCTCCTTTGTTATTCTTGATTTCGGTAAAGGCAGTTTCATGCTTAAACTCATTCCTGATGCAGGCCTTAGAAGGGCAATTACCGGGTTCTTATTTGGTTCAACAGGTGCTCTGATTGCGGTATCCTGGATTGGCAAAGAAAGCGGAGCTCATATTAATCCTGCTGTAACCCTTGCATTTTGGATTCATGGAAAAATTACCCCTTCACATGCGTTCGGTTATATTTTCGTTCAGCTAATTGGTGGTATCACAGGGGCGCTGCCGCTTTTGTTATGGGGAAATTTAGGAAACTCAATTTATTATGGAGCCACTTATCCGGGTAATGGATATACAATCTGGGTGGCTTTACTCGGAGAATTCTTAACTACATTTACAATGGTTCTACTGCTTTTCATATTTATTGGTAGTAAAAAGTTAAGAAATTTTACACCTGTAATTTTCCCGGTGCTTTATTTAATTATGGTATTTGCAGAAGCACCAATATCCGGGACAAGCACAAACCCTGCACGAACTCTTGGTCCGTCAGTGATATCAGGATATTGGGCAGGCTGGTGGATTTACTGGGTTGGTCCCGCTGCAGGAGCATTAGCTGCAGTAGCTATTTATAATTTCAGTTGGTTTAAAAAGTTCGAAATAGAAGTAGCAAAAATTTATCATTTTCAACATGATAGGCACGGGATCTTTTCTAAAGTGATAAAATAAATCTTCTAAAGGAAAGATTAGAATCAGGTAATAATACCTTATGATTTTCTTCTTGCAAAATAGCATTATAAAATATACTTTAGAATTAGAGGTACTCGGGGATATTAGTTAAAGGGACAAATTCTTCCTCTGCGGACACATGCGTTATAATTCACTGCCTCTTATACAAAATATTCCATAAAGGAGTATCATTTAATTAAATATTATGTGTGAGTTACGTGGCGAAACTGCATCAAATTATTTAACAAGATTTGATAACCGGGCAGGTTGATAATAACGGAAAAAGTCTTCTATTATAAGAAAATAAAAACAGATACCTGAGGCGTATAATTAATATGTTATACCTTATAAATAATATATTGATTTATTCGTTATGTGCGAAAAGTAAGCGTATTGATTAAGACCTAATAATGAATTAAATTTAGGCCATTATTAAGACAAATAAAAAGGTAATGTGAGATGAGAAATATAGTCGTTTCAAGTGATATCATTCCGGTTGGTCAATTTAAATCAAGTTTAGCTAAGTATCTTAAAGAAATTCAAGAAAAGAAAAATTCATTAATAATTACTCAGAATGGAAAACCGGCAGGAGTTCTTATATCTCCTTCGGAGTTCGATGAGTTATGTCAAACAAAATTGTTTATAGATTCAATATCTCGCGGATTATCAGATTCAGAGAAAGGTGAAAAGTATACAGTATCTCAATTAAAAAAAGAATTGAAAAAAGCTCGAAAAAATAGAAGTTGATGAAACTATATTGGACGAAAGAAGCTTCAATTCGGCTTCAAGAAATCGAAGAATTTATTTCAAGAGATAATCCGCAGATTGCTATAGAATTTACAGATAAATTAATATCAATTTCAGAAACAATTCCCGATAATCCAGAAAAGGGGAGAATAGTACCAGAACTTGCCATAAAACAAATCAGAGAAATATTATATAAAGGCTATAGAATAGTATATTATCGAAGGGAAGCATCGATAGAAATACTAACTGTCTTCGAAGGTCATCAACTCTTAAAGAAAGAAGAAATACTAAAAAATATGATAAAATAGGGAGCACATAATATTGCAATTCAAGTTGACAGCATTTTACGCACTGAAAAAAGAAAATAATCATTGGAAAGTAGTCCTAAGTTTTAGCTCTATTTTTTAATAATTTGTATACACGTTTTTCCTAATAATTTTATACATGGAAATTATAAACATGAGGATTCTTATTTATTTAATCATATTTTGTTTGATAATACCTTTCTATTCTATTTCTGGTCAAGCAAATAAAAACAATACCCAAATAAATCAAAAAAACAGAGTAATTATATTAACGGATATTGGCGCCGATCCGGATGATTCGGAATCGATGGTTAGATTACTATTGTATTCCAATTTACTTGATATAGAAGGATTAATTGCTACTACATCTTGTTGGCAAAAAACAATAGTACATCCTGATTATATAAAAAATATAGTTCAGGCTTACGGCAAAGTACAATCTAACCTTAATAAGCATGAAGCCGGTTTCCCCAGTGCTGAATCACTTTTAAAGAAAGTAACACACGGCATAGCAGAATATGGAATGCAGGGAGTCGGCGAGGGAAAAGTTTCACCCGGTTCTAAATGGATTATAAAAGTACTTGAAGAAAAAGACGAACGTCCTTTATGGATATGCGTTTGGGGAGGTGTGAATACTCTTGCGCAGGCATTATATGATATTAAAAAGACAAAAACAGAAGCAGAAGCAAAAATGTTGATAGCAAAACTTAAGGTATATACAATATCCGATCAGGACGACAGCGGTGTATGGATTAGAAAAAATTTCCCCAATTTATTTTACATTGTTAGTCCGGGCGATGATTACGGCAGTGCAACCTGGAGTGCAATAAATAGTTATATAAAAGGTATAAATAATGAAGAGATCAGCAATAAATGGATTGCACAAAATATACAGCAAGGACACGGTCCTCTAGGTGCTGTATATCCGGATGTAGCCTATGGAATGGAAGGCGACACGCCGTCGTGGTTAAGTCTAATTCCGAATGGATTGAGTTGTTACCCGGAGCATCCTGACTGGGGCGGTTGGGGCGGTCGCTATGAGCTGTACAAGCCAAAATTTGATTCTCTTAAAAGAGGCAGTTCAGGTGTACCTATTGTGCCTGAGACCCGAGCTATTTGGACAGATGCAGTCGACAAATATACTCCGTATGTTTTAAATGAATACGGACGGGCAGTTCGGTTGGACACTGCTACGTTTACCAGTAATAAAGCGACTTTGTGGCGCTGGCGTGATGACTTTCAAAATGATTTTTCCGCACGGATGAATTGGTGCACTGAATCATATAATAATGCTAATCATCCGCCTGTTCCTGAATTATTAGTACCAAAACATATAACTGTTAAATCAGGAGAGGGATTTGGATTGGATGCTACAGCAACTGATCCTGATGGGGATAATATCAGTTACCTATGGTTTAACTACCCGGAAGCAGGCTCATATAAAAATCTTATAAAAATTAATTCTGCAGAGAACGTGCATAGCGCTTATGTGGTAGCGCCAAAAGTGAAGAATAAAGAAACTGTTCAATTTATTTTAAAAGTTACAGATAAAGGTAATCCACCGTTATCAAGATATAAAAGAGTATTCGTTACTATAATACCGAAATAAACCGGAATTATGGATTTTAATTCCAATTAACTTATAGATTATGAAGAAGCTCTTAACGTATATTTTTGTATTCCTAAGGTTAACTATTAGCTAGTAACTTTTATTTTTCAGCTAAACTAAAATATGTTTTTTGTAATTAATATTTTACTGAATGTATTCTAACGAAAGCAATGTAAACCGTCAGCATGCTAGATGCCCCGACTTGATGTTGAGTTAAGGCAATCACACATGGTATTAATAAATAAAATAGTTTTTTCCCCAACCTTAGTTAGCTAACAATTTTGGAATGGTGAAATATGAAAATGGAAATCATTTCTCAATACAAAGCATCATTAAAGATGCTTTTAAACACCATTGATTTGTGTCCAGCATCTTTATGGGATGGCAAAGAATATGAAAATACATTTTGGTGTATTGTTTATCATACACTTTTTTACAGAGCATTATATTTAGCTAAAAGTCCATCTAATTTTTCAACATGGACAAGACACATTGAAAATTATAATAATTTAGGAAAATTTACACATGATAATAAACCTATTGTTGTTAAAGTTGTTTATTCGAAAAACGATTTAAAAAAATATTTAGAGATAATAGTAGATCGAGTTGAAAAATCAATAAACGAAATGGAAGACAAAAAAAGAAGTAAATTCCATTGGATACCGGGTACTGAGGTAGAACGTCACCTATATAATATAAGACATATTCAACACCATACAGGACAGTTAATTGAGAGATTACACATTAATGGAATAAAGGGAATAAAGGGAATAAAATGGGAAGGTGTTGGATAAACTTCATCTATTAGGTAGATTGGTAAAATAGACGCAAATCAAATATCTACCCAATTAAAGAATTAGAAAAACAGGAGGAGCTAAAATGAAATCACTTCTAATCTTTTTACTTACTTATTTGTTTTACATTATTCGTGCTTTCATCTTGTAAGAAAAGCAGCAATCCCGTTAGTTCTTCAGACACTCAACAACAAATATTAACGAAATCTTAAAATATTCTTAAAAAATGTCTACAGATTTTAATATAGCTTGGAAAATACTAGTCTAAGATGAATGAAAAAATATAAATTTTTTCATTTAGAGGTTTTCGATATTCTTTGTGTAAACAAATAGTTTTTATAAACTTAATTGAACTTATATTGATAAAATTGATATTTAAAAATAATTTTACATAAAGTAAATAAGAAATACTAGATAAAGGGATAATTTCTTATTTTAATCTTCCATACTTATTGAAGGTTCTATAAGATAGCATTATAATTCATAATTCCTTAATTCTTTAAATATCATAAATTAGGATCTTATTTGAGTTTAAAGTAAAAATTGATTTTAATTTGCACAGCTTATGTCGAAAGGGCAAATTGTACTGAGCCTTTATTATATAATTGTTGGAACACTTTTCAGATAGAAATTATCCTATAAATTAGCAGGGAGAATGTTATGAATATCTCCAAAATTATTATTGTTTTACTCCATTCTTTTATCGGTTGGGTATTATGTGCGGCAACAATGGGAATTGGTATGGCGACCATGTCATTGGAAACTACTCTAATTGTTCATGCCGTTGCAGCACCAATATTCTTTGCTATAATATCTATGATATATTTCCAGAAGTTCAGCTACACAACTCCTCTTAATACTGCAACGATTTTTGTTAGTTTTGTGATAATAGTAGATTTCTTTATGGTGGCTCTTTTAATTAACAGAAGTTTAGAAATGTTTACCAGTTTATTGGGAACCTGGATTCCATTTGCTTTGATATTTGTTTCAACTTATACGACGGGATTAATTGTTCAACGCAGTCTTTAATTTTTTTTATACACTGTGTTGTTGGAATGAGTTAATCTATTGAAAATTGATAATACTGTAAGAATATTATAAATCATTCTTCAAAGTTATTATATTATAATGTATTTTAGTGGAGGTGGCGGGAGTCGAACCCGCGTCCGAAGTTAAGATCCAAAGAACTTCTACACACATAGTCTGTTTTTAATTTAACTTAAAGTTACCAAACCGACAAGGAT